>CAJLRT010000176.1 GCA_905209135.1 uncultured Eubacteriales bacterium | reverse complement strand
TTCTGACAAGCTCGTCACCGTCATTAATTCCTGGACAGGAAACAATCTGACAGTCGCCCGGCATTTTCAGCACCTGCTTGATCCGGGCGACCGTTCCGACCCGGTACAGCTCATCCATCGACGGGTCGTCTATGTACACTTCCGTCTGCGCCGTCAGAAACACAAGCTGGTTTTTCTGCATGACGGCGTCGACCGCCTTGACGCTTTTATCCCGGCCCACGTCGAACTGCAGGACCACGCCCGGCAGTGCGACAAGGCCCCGCAGCGGGATGACGGGCAGATTGAGCGTATTTTTTGCAACTGTATAGTTCATGGTTTTTTCCTTTCAAAAGGGGCTGGTTATTTCTTTTTCTTCTTGTCCTCCGGCAGGTAGAACAGCTCCGGGTTTTCCACATAGCCCGCAATGACGTACCCGCAGCGGGTGCAGATTTCATACACCACAGCAGAGGATTTGAACACGCCGCCGTAGGGCAGCATCGCGCCGTTTTTCAGATGGTAGCCGCGGCCGATCACCTTGCAGCCGCACTTTGGGCATTCCACAGACGGGATCATTTTCATATGCATCAACCCTTTTTCTTCTTTATCTAAATAAGTATACTATAAAAATATGTCCATTTCAAGCGCCAATCCCTGCCGCAAGCCCGAATGACGGAGGTTTCCGTGAAACCAGCGGGGCCGGCGCGGTATCCGCCGAGGCGCGGTATGGACCGGGACGGGGCGCCGGCCTGCATGGGCGGCGGGCCGATATGCAGGCGACCAAAAGCGCCGAACGGTATGCGGACCCGGCCCAAACGCGGGTCAGCCGCGCGGCTAAAGGCCGTCTGGAGCGGGGGACGGAATGGGCGGCGGGGAAGCGCCCGTATGCAGGCAGGCAACACAGGCGCGGCGGAAGCGCCTGCGCACAGGCAGACAGTACGGGGAAAGCCGCGGGCGGCGGAGCCGGCGTGCGGGGTGAAATCTCGGGCGGGCCGGAAGTACCGTGCGCCGTCCGCGGGCGCAGACCAGGCCGCACGGGCGCACGCACAGGTCCGCGCACGCGCACTGTCTGCGCGCGCCGGAGACGGGAGCTGCGGCGGCGCGTAAAAAAAGAGGCGGGCTTTGCAAGCCCGCTTCTCAGGATTATTCCATATTGAATCTCTTTTTGAACCTGTCTACCCTGCCGCCGGTGTCGACCAGCTTCTGTTTCCCGGTAAAGAACGGGTGACATTTCGAGCAAATTTCCACTCTGATTTCCGGGCGGGTGGAGGAGGTTTCAAAGGTTTCGCCGCAGGCGCACCTGACAATGGTTTTCTCATACTTCGGATGGATTCCTTCCTTCACTCTTTTCACCTCCTTTTAGAAATAGCAAAAATTATATTACCACAGGTTCTGCCAAAAATCAAGCGTCAATTCTAATTTTTTCAAATTTTTATCCGTCGCGCCGCGACGTAAGCTTTTTCACCACGTCGTACAGCGCGTTTTCATCGCCGACGTTGCCGGGAAAAATGATGTACAGCATGCCCGGCCAGCGCGCGCCTTCGCCCGCCTGGATAACGGGAATGCCGGGCAGCGCCTGGCCCATGACCTGCGCCCTGCGAATCCGGCAGGCCTTGGTCGCCATATCGCTCGAAGTGATCCCGCCCTTGGCCACAAAAAAGTCGGGCGTGATGTCGAGATGGTCGACAAACTCGGTAAAACGCTGCGAGATGCGGGCGGACAGCAGCAGATTGTCCATCTTGGAGCCGTCCTCCAGCTTCAGCAGGACGCGCGAGGTGTACACCACGGGGATCTTTCCCGCGCGGAAGGCGCGCTGCGCGGCAGCGCACTTGGACTCGATCTCACGCATATAGCCGTCGCCCGCCAGGGCAGCCGTGTCCAGCTCTACAGGCTCGGTGTTCGGCAGGGTAAGCAGCCGCCTGAGCTGATCGGTGCTCTTTTTCACATGCGAGCCGCACACGACGATGCCCGCCGTGCCGCCGCCTGTAATTTGCCGGAATTCAGCGGACGTGATGGGGGGCTTGTAGCCGACGCCCGCATAGACGCGGACAAAGGACGCGGCCGTGCGGAACAGAAAGCGCCGGCCGGCCGCCTGCGCCATGTACAGGGCCGTCACGAACACCTCCAGGTCTTCATAGCAGGCGGCGTTGACGATGACCTTGCAGAAACCGCGGCAGTCCATCAGCAGCGCGTACACGCCGTCGATATCCTGCGCGCGCAGCATTTCAATCGGAATGCTCACGCAGGCAGTATCCGCCCCCGCCTTTTCGCGGACGTACTCTTTCAGGTCGGAATGGACAAAGGGAAATGTGAGGTCCTTTGCAAACTCGGTCCGGCCGGCGGGCACAAGCGCGCCGCCCTGCTCCACATAGTGGACGTCCCCCACCGTATAGCGCCCGCCCTCGAAAAAGCATGGGGCGATGACCTCCCCGTCAAAGTCGGGCTGGCCGGCCTCCAGCAGCGTCTCGCGGAGGGTCTGCGTCTCCAGCGGATAGTGCCAGCGCAGCGTGGAATCGCTGCGGCTGACGACGGACAGGGTCTTGCCGTGCCGGCGGGCAGCCTGCGCCAGGCGCGCGGCAAGGGTGCGGTTGATTTCACGGCAGGCGGACTCAACCTCGCCGCGCGTGTTGGTCTGGATATAGAACACCGGCTCGTCCCGCACGGCGGCGTCCACGTCGGCCTCCTGCCAGTTCATGTACACAGGGACCCCGTGCACCGTCTGGATGCCCGTCGGGTCGTCGTCGAGCACGACGACGCAGTAGTCCTCCCGCCCGGCGAACAGGGCGGCGTACCGCTCTGTCACAGCCGCCATGTCCTGCACCGGCGCCAGCGCACTGAACAGGGATTGTTTCTCTATACTCTCCATTCTATACTCCGAATACTCTTGAATTTACAGGGTTTCCAGAACCTCTTTGGCGTGCATTACGCCGAGGCGCGGGCTGCAGAGCACGGGCACGCGCAGATCCTGCAGATGGGGCAGCAGGTGCATCATGCTCCCCTGGGCCAGCAGGATTACGTCCGCGGTCTCCGCCTCTTTTTTCACAAGGTCGATCACCATCTGATTGTGCTTTTCGGGGTTCTTCTGATAGAAGAGCACGTCGAACGCGCCCTCGACCAGGCAGCGCTTGACCGTGACTTCCCTGCCCATCTTCTTCGCCGTGTTCTCCACAAGGCGGATGCTCGGGCCAAGCGTGGATTCCAGCGTGGCGACCATGGAGATTTTCGGGCCGATATTCACCGCTTCACGGCCCATGCGCTCGTCCACCTTGACGACCGGCACGTTGACCGTGCGCGCCGCGATATCGGCCGCCTCGCCGACCGACGAGCACTGGTTGAAGATCAGGTCCGCGCCGGCGTTGACCGCCATCTGGAAATAGGCGCACATGCGGCAGACGATGTTGTTTGTGATTCCGTTGTTGGCGCGCACCTCAGGCAGCAGGCTCTCGTCGACAATATTGAAAATTTCGGCGTCCGGACAGATTTCGGCGAACATAAGATGATCTGTCTCATGATCCGCATGGATCACGCGCCCATCTAACATCATTCTC
>CAJLRT010000175.1 GCA_905209135.1 uncultured Eubacteriales bacterium | reverse complement strand
GGTTTCGTTCCGGGCCGCCTTTTATCTGCAGCGCCGGCAGGGATTTTCAGGCTTGGGCTCGCAGCACGGAGGTTCCGGTTCGCGGCAGGGGCAAGCTGAAATGGCATTGTCAAACGCCTGAATCTGCGGGGGTGCAAACTCATCGGTCGGGAAGCTGATACGCCTGAAGAAGGAGCAGGGATCTTCTTCCTCACCGCATGCGCATTCTTTTTCGGGGATGTAGAAGTCATAAGACGGAATCAGCAACTGCGCGTCTCTCTCCAGACGAATGATGGAGAAAAGGCCAATGGTGATAAACAGCTTATTGCCGTTCGGGTCGTCGACGAGCTCGCCGTCGAAACAGTTGCAGATGTTCTCGTGCAGGCAGGTGATATCCATATCGCAGCAGCCGCAGCAGCAGCGGTCGCAGGGGTCGACAACTTTACACGAAAGGGCGATGGGATCGACTACCTCGACGACCGCCTGGGGCATTTTTGTCTTATGGACGCAGTGGGGATCGAAATCGTCTATGGACGTTTTGCTGGTGAAGATCTTTGCAGTGCTTTCGCTGCCAAAGAGGATAACCCGCTTGTCAAAGCTGGCGATACCCTCGATGATCTGCGGATTGCCGCAGCCAAAGAAAGCGTCGAAATAACACTTGAAGAAGAACTTCACATTGACTGTGTAAAAGCCTTTGTTGAACGGGACCTGCTCGATGTCAATGAAACAGCAGAGAATCTCGCATTTACGCGTTCTAACGCTTACCGCCCTGTCTAAAATCGCCTGGCCGCAAGCTGTAAGATACACGCGGAGATCTTCAGCACAATCCTTGTCTTTACAGGAATCGTAAATCTGATTCGTATTGATACAAACAGCGTTTTTCAAGCATTCACAGCCGGTAAGAGGGCCGGGTAAAACTCTAGAATCAGCCATTCTATTACCTCCTAAAATAGTATTGAAATGATGCTTCACTACCATTTTATGATTCCGGAGGAGTTTGGTGAAAAAAAGTTTGCCCGGTCTGCCCTTTCCGTGCAGGCTGCGGATTCGGCGCTGATGAAAAGTTACTTGACGGCGCCGGTTTTACACAAAAGCGCAGGATTTGGGGCTGGCTTACCTATAATTGTTCCCGAATAAAATCATAGACTTTTTTCGACAGGGCGGGACTGAAGCCCTTGACCGCCGCAATCTCCTCCACGGAGGCCTCCCGGATTGCCGAAAGGGTCTTGAAATGGTTCAGGAGCGCGAGCGCACGGGCCTTCCCCACTCCCTCCACCTGGGTGAACACCGAAGAAAGCGTACGCTTGGAGGCCGCCTTATTATGATATGCGACGGCGAAACGGTGCGCCTCCTCCTGCATTCTGCCGCACAGCGGATATATTTGCGGATATTTATAGAGCATTCGCTCCTCCCCGCTTTCAAAGACCAGCGCCTTTGTCTTGTGCCGACGGTCTTTTTTCAGGCCGTACACAGGGATATCCAGGCCGTGCTCCTCGGCCGCGCGCCGGATCGCGCGCAGTTGCGCAAGGCCGCCGTCTGCAAAAACGGCGTCCGGAAGCGGGCAGAAGCCCGCGTCTCCATCCACAAAACGCCGGAAGCGCCGTGACGCGGCTTCATAGAGACTTGCTGCGTCGTCGCCGCCGAGGCTCGGGTCAATCTTGAACTTTTTATATTTTGATTTCATAAAACCCTGCTCGCCGAACACTGCCATGCCGCAGACGACATCGGCAGCAGCAGTATGCGAGATATCGTAAATTTCGACCATATTCAGTTTGCTCAGCCCCAATACGTTTGCCAGTTCCAGGAGCTGGCGCTGGGGCGCTTTCGTCCTGCCCTCATGCATGACCAGTTCTTCCACCGCGTTGGCCTCCGCCATTTTCATGATCTGCTTGTCCAGTGTTTTGGACGGGACGCTGATCCAGACCCGGCTGCCGCGGCGCTCGGCAAGCATCAGCTCTATCGCCTCCCTGTCCTCGATCGCCATTCCTACCAGCACGCGCCGCGGGATCACTGCGGAATCCTGCCGGTAATAGGCTCGGATGTACTCGCTGAGGAAGGACTCCAGATCGTCTATCTTGGACAGCGGGGACACATAGGCTTCCTTGTGGAGCATGATCCCTTTTTCCACACGCAGCATTACAGCGGCGCAGTCGTCTCCACGCGCAACGGCTGTAAAGTAGTCGCCATTGACAGATACGTCGTTTGCGACGCGCTGTTTTGTGAGCAGAGAATGGATTGCTTTCAGGCGGTCCCTCAGTACGGCTGCGCGTTCAAAGTCCAGGCTTTCTGCGGCCTGGTCCATCTGCTCCTGCGTCATGCGCGCGATCTGGTCTATTTCCCCGCTGAGGAAACGGCGCACTTCGCCGATGACCGCCTGGTAGTCCTGCTGGCTGATCCGGCCGGCGCAAACGCCGCAGCACTGCTGGATTCGGTAATTCAGGCACGGACGCCGGCCGGGCTTTGGCTGCGGGTTTTTGCAGGTCGGAAGCCGGTAGGCGCGGCAGGCGGCTTCAATGACGGATTTCGCATAATAGGAACCATGGAAAGGACCGAAGTACTCGGCTCCGTCCTTTTCCACCTTTCTTGCCAGAGAGATGGTGGGAAAGGGCGCGCGGGACAGTTTAATATAGGGATAGCCCTTGTCGTCTTTGAGAAGAATATTGTACTGGGGTTTATTCTTCTTGATCAGGTTGTTTTCCAGCAGCAGCGCTTCCAGCTCTGTTTTGGCGACGATGATTTCAAAATCGTCGATATTTGCAACAAGGCTCCTCGTTTTGTCATTGTGCTTTTCCACGGCGCTGAAATAGCTGTAGACACGGCGCTTCAAATTTTTCGCCTTGCCTACATATATAATTTTACCGTCTTTATTTTTCATAATATAGACGCCGGGCTGTTCCGTGAGCATGAGCGCCTTTTTGCGGAGTTTTTCCATAATGCCACCTGCGTTCGCGAGTATGCATGACAAGCCAATTGGCTTGACGGATTTGTCAGGACTGTACGGATGTGGGATAGGACATATTTTCCGGCGTGAGATGATCGAGCACGTTCAGATATTCTCCGCAGACGGATTTTGCCGCGGCGAGACTGAGGTTTTTGCAGTTTCCGCACTCCTTTTCACTCGCGCCCGGCATGGCGCCCGTATACTCTGCCGCCTGACGGAATACTTCCCGCAACAGGGAAAGCAGAGAGGCTCCGTCCAGCATAGTTCCGTCCACGAGCAGATAAAAGCCGGTTTGACAGCCCATGGGACCGAAATAAATGATTGCGTCCCTGCATCTGGAATTTCGCAGCAGTGTAGCGACCAGGTGTTCCGCCGAATGCAGTTGGGCGTTTGTAAGAAGCCGGCCGCTGTTCGGGCGGACAAAACGGAGATCGTAGGTTACAACGCCGCCATCCGTCCGGGAACGGTACAGGCCGGGCTGCAAAATGCTGTGATCCACTGAAAAGCTTGCGATACGTTCCATTGAATTCCTCTTTTCTCTGTAAGAAAGATGCCCCTTATTCACAATAAGGGGCATATCGGTTTGCCGCGTATTAGTCGTTTAACTT
>CAJLRT010000174.1 GCA_905209135.1 uncultured Eubacteriales bacterium | reverse complement strand
GCTGTACAGCACCATGGGCATATCGCCATGCCAGATGGGGTAGCCGATATACACCGTGGCGCAGCCGTCCAGGTCCGGCGTTTCGGCAAGCGACGGGCGCGCATTGTCCTGCTTCTGCTGCCGAGCAAGCTCAAGAAGTTCGCTGTAATCGTCGGGATACGGATTTTCCGGCTCAAGGGCGAACATCTCCGCGCCGGTCTGACGCTGTATCTCCCGGGCCACGGCTTCTGTATTGCCCGAGCGTGAAAAATAGACGATGATCGCGCGCGCGGCCCCGTCCGGCGCGCTTGCCGACGCGCCCGCGCTCTGTTCGGACACTTCCCCGCCGCCGCTCTGCGCGGCCGGCGGCTCCTCCTCCGGCAGGGCCTGCCCGCCCGCACAGGCCGCGCAGGCGAGCAGCAGGGCGGCAATCAAACCTGTAAAAATCAGCTTTTTCATCATGTCCTCCTATATGCGGTTTCGCGCAATCCAGGCGGCTACCGCCTGCGCCGTATCCGCGCCGCCCCGGCCGTACACGGCCAGCATGTCCGTCACCTGCGCCTGCGGGCAGAGCGCGCGCAGGTCGCGCTCTGCGTGGCCTTTTCCGCCGCCGCCGTGCGTGATGAAGGGCGCGATCCGCCTGCCGGCAAGGTCGTATTTCTCCAGCAGCGACGCGACCGGCGGAGCGATAGTGCTCCACCAGTTGGGCGTGCCCAGATAGATCACGCCGTATGCGGACAGGTCGTGCTCCAGTTCTGCAACCGGCGGCCGGTAGCCTGCGCGGATCTCCCGCTTCGCCTGCTCCACCAGCGCGCTGTATTCGGCGGTATAGGGCGTCGCCGGCCGGATCTCCTCTATATCCGCGCCGGTCTGCGCCCGTATGATCTCCGCCACCGCCCTGGTGTTGGACGAGACGGAAAAGTAGAGTACAATGCTTTTGTCAGCCATATCGGTCCCTCCCTGCATTTTATCGTCCCGCGCCGCAGCCGCGCCGGCTCCGGCCGGGCCTATCTGTATTATATCCCGGCCGGCCATAAATGTCTAATACTTATATTGAATTGCCTGCCATTCCTTTTTACTATGGATAATCAAAGGCGCCCCGCGTCTGCGGAGCGCCTCCCGAACACACACAGCGGCACAGGCGCTATGCGTGGATATACTCCACCATGCGCTTTGCCTGTTCGAGCGCGGCCTCTTTCGTCTTTTCCTGTACGCCGAGGAAAAAGCCGAATTTCCCTTTGCAGCGCTTTGCAATCTCCCAGTCGGTCACGGCCCTGTTCCAGCCGCCTTTTCCGGTGAGCGCGGATTCGATCTTGCCGAGGTCGTTGTACATGGGGTCCGCGTCAAAGCCCATGAAGCCCGCGGTTTCAGACATGGCCTGCAGGTGCCAGTCGTGTTTCATGCAGCAGTGATAGACCACGCCGCCGTAGCGGTGGGAGAGAATCTCGTTATAGGGCTGGAAAAACTCTTTCCACATGGGCGTGGACACTGTCACCATCACATCGTCCCCGACGTATCCGCCCCGCGGGAGCCAGCCGCCGCCGAGCGTATCGCCCATCACGCCCCAGGCGTTGCGGGCCATGCGGCACTGGATATCGTTCACCTCAATAATCGCCCGGGTGGTAAGGGACAGCAAATGGTGCACGGCCTCCGGCGCGGAGAGAATCCCCTCCAGCATATCCTCAAAGTGCCAGACGGAGGTGGCGATGCTCCACGGCCCGGCATTGTCGCTGACCGCAATGGGGATTTTCCCCTGCGTCGCCTCGTTGTAGTATTCTATCCGGTCCAGAATCGCACCCAGCCAGCCGCCCCGGAACAGGTCGGGCATTTCGGTATGCAGGGCTTCTTCCGCCGTGTGGAAAGCCGGATCAAAGTGCGGCTGAATCCCTGTCTGCATCACCATCCGCGCGCCGAACGCGGTGGCAATCGGTCCGGTCCCGAAGTGGACGAGGTTCAGCACGGGATAGCTGCCGACACCGGTGGAGCCGGCCTCCAGCATTTTGATTCTGTAACGTATATTCTTAAGCTGTGTTTCAAGGTCGTATTCCGGGTCTTCCACCATGCGTTTCGGGTCTGCGGCGGCCAGGTAATCCATATAGTCGGGATCGTCCCAATGCAGCGTAATGGCGGGATCGTTCTGCTCCAGGTCCGTTCCGTCATAGATATCAAAGGCCTTGCGCGTGGCCCGGAGCATAAGTTCGCGCGGGATTTCGGGTATATCAAACTTTTTCACAGCCAGCCTCCATATGTAAATATTATATTCCAAGTATAGGAATTCAGGGGAGTACACTTGTGAACAGCATGAAAACATTTTTCCAAAGCCGCGCAGTTGCACTGCTGCGGCCGGGTCTGCGCCTGATGCGCGCACATTCCGCTATTGCACACGCACGCGTACGGTGCTATAATCAGATTCATTACGAAGCGAGGCGGGCGATGATGTTGAATGAACGGCAGCGGGTGCGCAAAGCGATCCGTTTTGAAAAACCGGACAGGGTGCCGATGTTGAATTTCAATTTTGACAAGGAAGATTCGGATATTGTGCTTGTGGACATCCAGCAGCACTTCGGCGGGGCGGACGGCCTGCAGTCGGAGTGGGGGTTTGTCTGGGAGCGGGTGGACGGAACCATGGGCCAGGTGCGCGAGCCGCTGCTCAAAACGGAGCGGGACGCGGCGGCCCTGCGCGCGCCCGCCCTGCGCGCCGGGGAACGCATAGCGGCGGCAAAGCGCGAGATGGCCCAGTACGGTCCGGACAAATACTTCCTGGCAAGCCTGCAGCTGAGCGGGTTCACAACCATGAGCATTCTGCGCGGCTTTGCCCAGACGCTGGAGGATCTCGTCTGCGCGCCGGAGCTTGCGCAGGCGGTTGCCGACGCGGTGTTCGGCTTTGAAACGGAGCTGATTGATCTGGCGGCCCGGTGCGGATTCGACGGCGTCGCCTTCTATGACGACTGGGGCACGCAAAACGGCCTGTTTTTGTCGCCGCAGATGTGGACGGAGCTGTTTTTGCCCAGATACAAGGCGCAGTTCGACCGGGTCCACGCCCACGGCATGGACGTATACTTCCACAGCTGCGGGCAGATTATGCCGATTATCGGCGGACTGTTTGACGCGGGCGTGGACATGCTGAACCTGTCGCAGCCCAATCTGTATGATATGGAGGCGCTGGGCAGGGAATACGGCGGCAGGCGCTGCTTTGTCATTCCGGTGAGTTACCAGACGACGCTGCTCACAGGCGGGCGCGAGGAGATATACGCGGACGTGGCCCGCGCCGTGCGGTGCCTGGGCGCGGCCGGCGGCGGGCTGATCGGCTATGCGGAGGATTACAGCAGCCTGCATATGCCGGCGGAGAATCTGGACTATAACGTATCCGCCTTCCGAGAGCTCGGAAGATACGGAGAGGAGGGTGTTCTATGACAAACAGGGAACGGTTCCGCGCAGTGCTCGGCAGGGAGCCGTACGACCGTATGCCGTGCATCAATTTCGGGTACTGGCCGGACCTTCTGGAAAAGTGGAGATCGGAAGAGCGTCGTGTAGGGAAAGAGTGTAGAT
>CAJLRT010000173.1 GCA_905209135.1 uncultured Eubacteriales bacterium | reverse complement strand
ACCACCGAGATCTACACTCTTTCCCTACACGACGCTCTTCCGATCTGTATCGGTACGAGCGGCGGAATCGGCATCATCAAGGGCGATACGGCTACCAAGTGCATCAACTGCGGCCGCTGCAAGGAGGCCTGCCCGACCGGCAACGTCACCATCGTCCCCAACGCCTATTAATTGTGCAGCATCCGGCCCCGGGCCGTGAACAGCAGAAAAGCGGACACTGTGTACTGTGTCCGCTTTTCTTTTTTGTCCTGTAAAGCCGCCGCAGCAGTTCAAAACAAATGTCACTGTGCGCCAGTCGTTTCCGCGCAGGTCTTTCCAATCACTGAGTCCCCTGTTTTGCGCCGCGCCCAATCACCCGACACAGCCGCAAGCAAACGCATACACACCGGCTGCAAATGCAGTCGCCGTATCCCTGTGCCACAGTATTTCAGTCGCTCTGCCAGCGTTATCTCACGCGCCCTGCCAGAGCCTGTCCCGCCCGCTCTGAAGCGGAATAAAGCAATGCAACAAGAACAAGCCGGCAACAGCCGGCTTGTTTTCTGTTTGCGGTCGATTATTCCTGCGCGACCAGCCAGTCCCGCTCCGCCGCCGTCAGCTCGACTGCGTCTGCGCCCAGGCTCTCCGCGAGATGCTCCGGGTTCATGGTGCCGAGGATGGGGAAAACGGGGAACTCATAGGAGCGCAGGTACGCAAGGCCGATCTGCAGCGGGGTACAGCCCTTCTGCCCGGCCAGCTCTCTTGCGCGCTCCCTGCGCCTGCGGCTGGTTGGATTGTCGAACGACATGGCGTTGCTCGTCTCCAGTCCGCTCAGGTAGCCGTATGCGCTGGGCGTCCACGGCATCATGGGGAAGCCGGTCTTGCGGTGCCATGCCACGTCCTCGTCGGTCGTGACGCGGCAGGTGTCGTCCTTTGTGCCGTCCCAGTTGTAGGGCTGGTGGTTGGCGACGCAGAGGTTCCACTGCGGGGAAGATGTCACAAACCCCTGCAGGCCGTGGGCCTCGGCGTAGGCGTTCGCTTCCGCAATGCGGGCGGGCGTCCAGTTGCTGGCGCCCAGATAGCGGATCCGGCCGCGCCGGATCTCGGCGTTGAGGATTTCAATAATCTCGCCCACGGTGTGGCGCGTATCGTCCCGGTGCAGGGTGTAGAGGTCTATATAGTCGATGCGCAGGCGCTCGAGCGATTCAGAGATGTCCGAGCCGATCACTTCCGCCGTCATCGTGTCGTCCGGACGGGGATAGAATGGCAGGGTCTGGATCAGCGCGCCTTTGGTCGAAATGACCATATCCTTGCGGTTGCCGAACTTCTGCAGGCAGTCGCCCAGGGTGCGCTCGCTTGCGCCGTCGCCCTCCGGCATCCAGCAGGCATAGCCGTGCGCGGTGTCAAACAGGTTGCCGCCCGCCTCAACAAACTGTTCGTAGAGACGGTATGCGTCGTCGCCTTTGGCGCGCGTGCCGAAAAACATGACGCCGTAGCAGTATGACGATACGTTCAGGTCTGTATTCGGTATGAGCTGATGTTTCATGCGCGTTCCTCCATTTTAAGAATATGAGTTAATCATACCATCCTTTTCCATGCAAGTCAATTCATCCTGCGCAACGGCGTGGGGAAAAAACGGGCGTTTGGCGCGCCTTTTTTATGATAAATGACGATGCCGGGAAAACGACGCCGGGCGCCAGGAGGGAGGCGTGACGAAAAAGGGACGGGCAAGCGCCCGTCCCCGCTGATTATTCCGGCTGGATCATTTCCCGCACCCGGAGCGTTACGCCGATTTCTGCGGCAATTTTGCGGCATTTTTCAATATCCGCCCTGTCCATCACGTCCACGACGCTCAGGATTACCGAGGGAATATACGCCTTGCACTTTTCCGCAAACCGGAGCAGCGCGTCAAACGCCTGCTCGCCGTATACGCTGTGGCACATCTCATCGTACTGCTGCGCGTCCGGCGCGTTGAGGCTGATCGACACTGCGTCGACCACGCCCTGCAGCCGGGACGCCGCGTCCGGCCCGTAAAAGAGCTCGGCCTGGCCGTTTGTGTTGACGCGGATGGGCAGATTTGGCGCTTTGCGCTTTACCTGCGCGGCAATCCACACAAGGTCGTCCAGCCGCATCATGGGCTCGCCGTAGCCGCAGAAAACAAGTTCCTGAAACTCGGAAAGGTCTCTGCGGAAGATGTCCGCCAGCACTTCCTCCTTGTCCGGTTCACGCTCCAGCCACAGGCTGCCGCTGTCGCCGACCGTATCGCCGCCGAGGCGAATGCAGAAGGAGCAGGCGTTGGTGCATTTGTTCGTCAGGTTGATATAGAGTGCATTTCCAAGCCGATATGTAAGCGTCATAGCGCGGCCCCCCTTAAGAGATCTGATAAATGCGTTTTCCGTTTTCCATTGTGATGCGCGCCACCTCTTCTACGGGTACGCCCCAGATTTCC
The DNA here is from genome assembly GCA_905209135.1 of uncultured Eubacteriales bacterium. Taxonomy (GTDB): domain Bacteria; phylum Bacillota; class Clostridia; order Oscillospirales; family UMGS1783; genus UMGS1783. The sequence goes on along the minus strand of CAJLRT010000173.1, from coordinate 1,104 downwards.
GCCACGGCCTGCGCGACGTACTTGATCATGTTCGGCGTGTTGAGCTGGCCGCGGTAGGGCTCGGGGGAGAGGTAGGGGCAATCCGTTTCAATCAGCACCCGGTCGTGCGGCAGGTATTGCAGCACTTCGCGCGTGCGGTGGGCGTTTTTGAATGTGATGATACCGTTAAAGGAGAGGTAATAGCCCATGTCGAGCAGGATACGCGCCGTTTCCAGGCTGCCGGAATAGGAGTGCACGATCCCCGTAACGCCGGGATAGTGGCGCAGCACGTCCAGCGTGTCCTTATGCGCCTCGCGGTTGTGGATGACAACGGGGAGACGCAGCTTTTTTGCAAGCTCCATCTGGTGGTTAAACGCGTGCGACTGGCTTGCCTTGTCCGAAAAATCGTAGTGGTAGTCGAACCCGATCTCGCCGATGGCAACCACTTTCGGATGATCCGCAAGCTGTTCGAGCCGCTCAAAGCTCTCATAGCTCACATTCTGGGAGTCGTGCGGGTGGATGCCCACCGCGGCGTAAATAAAGTCGTAATTATCCGCAAGCTGTACCGAGTTCTCGGAGGAGGTGATGTCCGACCCGATGTTGACAAGGCAGGAGAGCTCGCCCCGCATAGCGCTTTTGATCACGCTGTAGCGGGTTTCGTCAAATTTCTTATCGTCTATATGCGCATGCGTATCAAAATACATTGTTCCGCCCCCTCAACGCGTTATCTCACCTTGGATCCCGGCGGGATGGTCCCGTCCACAAAAAGAACGCGCACGTCGTTGTCCGCCGCGTCCGCCGCGAGGATCATGCCGTTGCTGTCCACGCCGCGCAGCTTGACCGGTTTGAGGTTGGCAACCACCAACACCGTCTTGCCGACGAGCTCTTCGGGCCGGTACCACTTGGCGATCCCAGAGACCACCTGGCGGCCCTTGCCGCCGTCGTCCAGCTGGAATTTCAGCAGCTTGTCGCTCCCCTTCACCGGCTGGCAGTCCAGCACCTTGCAGGGCAGCAGCTGCACCTTGCCAAAGTCGTCGATGGTGATGACGCCGGGGACCTTTTCCCCCTTTTCCGCGGCGGGCTCCTCCGCCGGGGCGGCGGCCTGTTTGGCCTTCTGCTCGGCCT
>CAJLRT010000172.1 GCA_905209135.1 uncultured Eubacteriales bacterium | reverse complement strand
GGTCGCCGCGAGGAACAGGGCGATGAATACCGGGCCGGTCAGGCTTTTGAAGTAGGCGCCCAGCTCGCGTTTGTATATCGCTTTCATTCGTCCCCGCCTCCTTCCGTCTCCGCCGTCTCCGCCGCTTCCGACTCTGCCGCGCCGGCTGCGCCGGACGGGGAATCGCCGCCGTCCTCCGGGCCGCCGGCCGCGGGCGCGGCCGCGCCGTCTGTCAGGCGCAGGAATATCTCCTCCAGGCTCGCGGTCTGCTCGGATGTGTTGCGGATGGGGCAGCCCGCCCTGGCCAGCACGAAGAAGATGTCGTCGCGCGCCGCGTCGTCCTCGATCTCGACGGTGGCCGTCACCGCGTTCTCACCCGCTTCGGCGACGGAGCGGACCCGGACTTTGCCGACCTGCGCCAGCGCTTTCTCCACATCCGCCCGCCGACCCCCGATCTCCATGACGAGGGTGGTGCCGCCGCGCATCTTCCTTGCGAGATTCTCCGGCGTGTCCTCGGCGATGAGCTGTCCGCGGTCGATAATGAGAACCTGGCCGCACACGGCGCTCACCTCGGACAGGATATGGCTGGAAAACAGCACGGTGTGCTCTTTTCCCAGCTCGCGGATAAAGTCGCGGATGGCGATGACCTGCCGGGGATCAAGGCCGATGGTGGGCTCGTCCAGTACGATGAGTTCCGGGTAGCCCAGCACCGCCTGCGCCAGCCCCACGCGCTGCTGGTAGCCCTTGGACAGCTTCCCGCACGGCCGGTTCTGCACGTCGGCAAGCTGGGTGCGCGCGAGAATCGTCTCCATGTCCGCGCGCTCTGCGCTCAGCCCCTTTAGCTCTGCGGCGAAGCGCAGGTATTCCCGCACGCTCATGTCCGGATACAGCGGCGGCTGTTCGGGCAGGTACCCGATCAGGCGCTTCGCCTGCAGGTGCTCCTCGTAAATGTCATACCCGCCGATGCGCACTTCGCCCGAATCGGCGGCAAGGCAGCCGGTGAGTATGTTCAGGGTCGTCGACTTGCCCGCGCCGTTCGGGCCGAGAAAGCCGTATACGCCCCTGTCCGCGACCGAAAAACTCAGGTCCCGGACGGCGGCGACCCTGTCGTAGCTCTTGCAGAGATTTTTTACCTCTATCAACTCGCAGTCCCCTCCTCCAGAAATGTCATGCCCATCGTGTATAGCTTTGGTTTGGAAAAATCAAGAAAATCCACGCAATTTTCAGCTTGTCATCACATTCCGCCTGAAAAACTGTAATTTTAGCTTGACATAATCCGAAATTACATTTAAAATTAATGTATAGATCTCAACTGCGCAAAAAGACGGCGCGTTTGCCCGTCGCCCAGGGTCTTCAGATATATTTTCCCTTTTTAAAGTTGTTTTGATATAGATAGGGTCGGTGCGGCTGTGCCGCCGCAAACCGGAAGAAAAAGCTATATGTGTAAGACAATCAGATTCTGAAATATATCGGCAGTTCAAACTGTTTTGAAGAGCCTGCGGACGCGTCCCTGCGGTCCGTTGGCTTTTTTGCGTTTTTGGGGTCGGCTTGGAAGAAATAACGTCTTGGAAACGGAAAAACAAAAGATTAAGGGAGGTGCTTTATGGATTACCTGGAACTAGCACTCGGCTTAATCGTCGGGCTTATTGCCGGAAGTTTACTGGGTATCATCTACCGTAAGAAAATATCCGAAGCGAAAATAGGGTCCGCCGAACACGAGGCAAGGCGCATTTTGAACGATGCGATGAAGGCCGCGGAGTCGAAGAAGAAAGAATCACTGATCGAAGCAAAAGAGGAAATCCTCAAAACCCGCAACGAGGCCGAGCGGGAGATCAAGGACCGCCGGGCCGACCTGCAGCGGCAGGAACGCCGCCTGCAGTCCAAGGAGGAGCAGTTTGACAAGCGCTCCGCAAGCTTTGAGGCCAAGGAGGAGGCGCTGGAAAAACGCCTGAAAAAGACAGAGGCGATCCAGGCCGAGGTGGAGGAGATCAAAAAAGGCCAGATCGCGATGCTCGAAAAGATTTCGGGCTACACCGCAGAACAGGCCAAAGAGCAGCTGCTCAGCGCCCTGCGCCAGGAGATTACGCACGAGACGGCGCTGATTATCAAGGAAAACGAACAGCGCATCCGCGAAGACGAGAAGAACAAGGCCCGGGAGATCATCTCCCTCGCCATCCAGCGCTGCGCTGCCGAGCACGTCGCCGAGTCGACCGTTTCGGTCGTCACGCTGCCGAGCGACGAGATGAAAGGCCGTATCATCGGCCGCGAGGGCCGCAATATCCGCACGCTGGAGACGCTGACCGGCGTCGACCTGATTATTGACGACACGCCCGAGGCGATCACCCTTTCCAGCTTTGACCCGGTGCGCAGGGAAATCGCGCGGCTGGCGCTTGAAAAGCTGATCAGCGACGGGCGCATCCATCCCGCGCGCATTGAAGAGATTGTGGAAAAGACCCGCCGCGAGGTGGATCAGACGATCAAGAAAGAGGGCGAACGCGCCGCCTTTGAAACCGGCATTCACAACCTGCACCCCGAGCTCATCAAGCTGCTGGGCCGGCTCAGATACCGCACAAGCTACGGGCAGAACGTGCTCAACCATTCGCTGGAGGTGTCGTTTATCGCGGGCGTGATGGCGGCCGAGCTGGGCGCGGACGTGAACCTCGCCAAGCGCGCCGGCCTGCTGCATGACATCGGCAAGGCGCTCGACCATGAGCTGGAGGGGTCGCACGTCGAAATCGGCGTGGACATGGCCCGCAAGTACAAGGAAAACAACGAAGTGATACACGCCATCCAGGCGCATCACAACGACGTGGAGCCCAAGACCATCGTGGCCTGCCTCGTCCAGGCGGCCGACGCCGTTTCGGCGGCCCGGCCCGGCGCGCGGCGCGAGAATCTGGAGGCCTATATCAAGCGGCTGCAGAAGCTGGAGGAGATTGCGAACTCCTTCAACGGCGTCGACAAGTCCTACGCCATCCAGGCCGGCCGCGAGATCCGCATCATCGTCAAGCCCGAAGTGGTCAGCGACGACCAGATCACCGTGGTCGCGCGCGAAATCGTCGGCAAAATCGAGAAGGACCTTGAGTACCCCGGGCAGATCAAGGTACACGTGGTGCGCGAGAGCCGCGCGATCGATTACGCGAAATAGCCGCATTATTCTCACATTCCAACGCCGGAAGCTGAACGCTTCCGGCGTTTTTTTGCCGCTTGTTCCCGTGCGCCGCCTGCTCTGCCTGCGCGGACGAATGCCGGGGACGGCAGACCGCGGATGAAATTAATTGGTTTTTTGTGGGATAAAAGCCTTGAAAGCGCGGGCGGCGCATGCTATAATAGAAAAACATTTCGCCTGCGCGGCATTTTGCGACAAAAAGGGGTAGCCGCCGTCCGGCGGGGGAAGTTCTTGCGCATTCCTTTCCGGCATAGACTGTAAACACATCAGGGCCGCGCGGACGCGGCCCGCGAAAGCTTAGGAGGTTGACATGAGAAAAACAGTGAAAAAAGCACTTGCGCTCATACTGCTGCTCAGCCTGGCTGTTCCGCTGGTTTCCGGCTGTGCGGGGGGCGGCGC
>CAJLRT010000171.1 GCA_905209135.1 uncultured Eubacteriales bacterium | reverse complement strand
CGACCACCGAGATCTACACTCTTTCCCTACACGACGCTCTTCCGATCTATGCGGTTCATCGACCCCTGCGGCAGGAAATACAGGTCCTCGGGTACGAATACGACGCGGCTTTTGACGGCCGGGTTTTCGTAGACGTTTTCCCCGTCGATGCGCAGCATGCCGCGGTCGGCGCGGTAGACGCCGGTGACCAGGCGCAGGAAAGTGGATTTTCCGGCCCCGTTTGAGCCGACCAGGCCGTAAATGCACCCCTGCGGAATTTTACAGGACAAGTCCTTGAGCGCTGTGAAATCTCCGAAGCGCTTGGTAACTTTATCTGCTTGAATCATCGTTTTCACCTCGTTGTAATGGTTTGTCTGTTCGGTACGCGTCCCGGACGATCTGTATTAGCTGTTCGAGCGGTATGCCCGCGGCGCAGAGCGCGTCCGCGGCCTCGCGCAGCGCGCCCAGCTTTTCGGTGTACTTCTCGCTCAGAATCTTTTTCGCGTTGTCGGAGACAACCCGGCCGATTCCCGGAACGGACGTGGTAATGTCGAGCCGTTCCAGCTCCAGAAACGCCTTCTGAACGGTGTTGGGATTGACGGACAGCTCCAGGGACAGGGATCGGACGGAGGGCATCTGGTCGCCGGGCCGCAGCACGCCGGTCAGGATCAGGCGTTCAAACTGTTCCAGCAACTGTTCATAGACGGGTTTTCGCGCCTGTCTGTCGATGTCAATCATCGTGAGCGCTCCTTTCTTGCAATCTGCGATGGATACCGGGCGTCGCCGCCCGCATCCGTCTCGCGCAGGTTCGCCGGTGTATGGCTTACCTTGTGTGCTATGAATGATAGTACACATATGCTAGCACGATTTCTGCCCTCTGTCAAGAGCCTGGAAATAAAAAATGATAAATTTTTGCCAAAAGGGGAAAAGGCGGCGCCCCGCGCCCGTGCCTGCGCTGCGCCGTGGGGGGAGAGGAGCGCGTCTCCTTTTCCCGCAAAGCAGTCAGTAAACGGGGCGCCGCCGCATGGGGAGGCAAGCCCGCCGGCAATTTTTCCGTAATAACGGTTTGCCGCGTAAAACAGGGCCGGCCGCGGCACAAATATGGTTGAATATGAACCATCTTCATGATACAATAAAAAAGTCGAACCCGGTCGAAAAGCGTCCGTCCGCCCTGCCGGCGCGCAGCGCGCCCGTCGAGTCTCATTCATAATTGCGCTGCCGGCGCATAGAATAGATAAGCGAAAAGTGATACAAGCCCCATTTGCAGAGACATACAAAGGAGCGGAGATATGAAAAAGATCGCACTTGCAGTCATCCTGGGCCTGATCCTTGCGGGCGCCGTGCTCTGGATCGGCCTGTCCGGCAGGCCGGGCGGCGCGGACGGCGGCGCGTCTTCGTCCGTATCGTCGGAAAGCGGCTCCGGCTCAGCCGCCGGAGTGGAGAGCGGGGACGCGCCTCTGCTCGGCGTATGGGCCGCGTCCGTCTACAACCTGGATTTTCCGTCCAGGCCCGATCTGAGCGCGGACGAGCTGAAAGCCGAGCTGGATACGATCATAGAAAACACGAAAAGCTGGGGGCTCAACGCTTTGTTTTTGCAGGTCCGTCCGTGCGCGGACGCGCTGTACCCCTCGGATATATTTCCCGTCTCCGGCGTGCTCTCATCGTCGGGCGAGCTGCCCGGCGGCTTTGACCCGCTGGCTTACGCCGTGGAGCGGGCGCACGCCGAGGGGCTGGAACTGCACGCGTGGGTCAACCCCCTGCGCGTGACGGCGGGCAGCGCCGAAGAGCCGCAGCACGACGCCGGCGCGCTGCCGGAAAACAGTCCCGCCCGCCTGCACCCCGAATATACCGTCCCGTATGCCGACGGAAAGCTGTACTTTGACGCGGGCTGGCCCGAGGTGCGCCGGCTGGTTGCGGACGGCGTGGCGGAGATCGTCAAAAACTACGATGTGGACGGCATCCACTTCGACGACTATTTTTACCCCTACCCGGTGTCCGGCGCGTCGTTCGACGACGCGGCGAGCTATGAAAAGTACGGCGGCGAAAAGTCCCTGGAGGATTTCCGGCGCGACAGCGTCACCGCCCTCATCCGCGCCGTGCACGATGCGATCGAGGCGGAAAATCCGGATGTGGCGTTCGGCGTGTCCCCCTTCGCCGTGTGGCGCAGCGATGAGAACAGCGAGCTCGGCAGCCCCACGCGCGCCGGGGTGGAGACATACAGCGATCTGTATGCCGATACGCGGCTGTGGGTAAAGGAAAACCTGCTCGACTATATCGCGCCGCAGATCTACTGGAGTATGGAGCAGCCCGGCGTCGAGTTCCCTGTGGTGTACGACTGGTGGAAGGACGTGGTGCAGGGGACGGACGTGGCGCTTGTCGCCGGCCATGCGGCGTATAAGGTCGGCCTGGACGAATACGGCTGGGACGAACCGGGCGAGCTTGCGGAGCAGGTCGCCTACGCCATGAACAGCGGCTGCTACGGCGGCAGCATTTTCTACCGCTACGCGACGCTGACGGAAAACCCGGACGGCATTGCCGAAAAGCTGCGCGCTCTGTTCCGGGAGGGCGCGCCGGAGCCGGAACAGCCGGAACCCGAACAGCCGGAGCAGAGCGCGCCGCCCGCCGCCGAATACGGCGACCCTCCGCTGATTGCGGCGGAGGACGGGCCGAAAGTCCTGTTCAGCTCCTCCGGCGACGGCTACACGACGAGCGCGGCGCGCGGAAGCATTCTCGGCGGCGCAAACCCCAGCCTGCCCCTCTATCTGGGCGGCGAGGCCGTGCCCATGACGGAAAAGGGCTTTTTCAGCCTCTACTGCGACCTGGACGTCGGCGACAACACCTTTGTGTTCACGCAGGGCGAGCAGGAGTTTCCCTATACGATCACCCGCACCGGTTCATCCGGCGGCGGGGAGGAAGCCGGCGATCCGTACGGGGCCTGGCCCGGCTCCGACTGCTGGTACGGCGCGGGGCAGACCGTCACGTTTTCAGTCAGCGCGCCGCCTGGCGCAACGGTGACGGCGGTACATATGACGGCCGAGTTCCCGCTCGAGCCGGCGGACATGTCCGGCGAACTGTGGACCTATGCCTGTGAGGCCGTGCTCTACGGCGGCGGGAAGGACGCGGTCGTTTACAGGATAGAGACGGAGGATGGAACTGAAACGGTGACGAGCGCGGGCGCGCTCTCGATCTACGATACGACCCGGCGCGTCTTTGTCCGGGTCACGGAGCCGGACAGCGTGATCCGCCACACCCGCGTCGTCTACGCGCGCTTTGACGTGCCGGTGCCCACGGGCACGATGCTGGAGGCCGTCGGGTTTGAGGACGGGTACTATGTGCTCCGGGACTTCGGGCTTATTGCCGAGGGCCGCGTCGAGCTTGTCAACGGTACGCAGGAGGCCAGCTTCATCCGCACGGCGCGGCTGGAGCAGACCGGGACGGAGCTGCGGCTCACCATATATAAGACGGGTGCAAAGGCGGTGGACGTGCGCGCTTATCCGAACAGCGTGTGCGTCACGGCATACGGGCGCAGCCTGTCCGTATTCCCGGCGCTGGCGCTCGGCTCCAGGC
>CAJLRT010000170.1 GCA_905209135.1 uncultured Eubacteriales bacterium | reverse complement strand
CGACCACCGAGATCTACACTCTTTCCCTACACGACGCTCTTCCGATCTGCAGAATCCGCGTGCCGGAGAAAGCGGCGGGGAGGGCGGGATGGCGCAGCGTGTAGCGGGACGTCTGCAGCCCGTTTTGCTGCCAGTACAGAAACGGCGCGAGCGCCGCCGCCGTGGCGGCGGCCACAGCGGCGGCGCTGTAAACGGATCCCCGACGCATGGAGCGCCTCATATAAATCTGCGCCCGCGCGCACGCCGCCTGGCAAGGGGCGGGGCGAGCAGCTCGGCCAGAATAAAGGCCTCGCGCGCGGTCTGCGCGCTCAGCGTCCGGCGCGCGCCGGACGCCGGCGCGGGCGCAGGCGTTTCGGCCCGGGCCGCAGCCGGTTCCGGCGCGGGCGCGGGCGGGGTGTTCGTGCGGAGCATATATCTCTTTGTGCTACCCATGGCGTTTCCCTCTTACATATCGCGCTTATCCTGCGCGTTTTCCGGGTCGGCGATCGCGCCGCGCATCTGCGTGTCGGCAATGACGTTCTGCATGTTGTAGTAGTCCATCACGCCCAGCTTGCCCTCGCGCAGGGCCGCCGCCATGGCGCGCGGCACCTCGGCTTCGGCTTCGACGACCTTGGCGCGCATCTCCTGCACGGCCGCCTTCATCTCCTGTTCGCGGGCGACGGCCATGGCGCGGCGTTCCTCCGCTTTTGCCTGGGCGATGCGCTTGTCGGCCTCGGCCTGGTCGGTCTGAAGCTGCGCGCCGATATTGCGGCCGACGTCCACGTCGGCGATGTCGATGGACAGGATCTCAAAGGCCGTGCCGGCCTCCAGGCCCTTGCCCAGAACGGTTTTGGAGATTGCGTCGGGGTTCTCCAGCACGACCTCGTGGCTGTCCGAAGAACCGATGGTGGTGACGATGCCCTCGCCCACGCGCGCGATAATGGTCTGTTCGCCCGCGCCGCCGACCAGGCGGTCGATATTCGCGCGCACGGTGACTTTGGCCTTGGCGCGCAGCTCGATGCCGTTTTTGGCGATGGCGGCGATGATCGGCGTTTCAATGACCTTGGGGTTGACGCTCATCTGCACCGCTTCCAGCACGTTGCGGCCGGCAAGGTCGATGGCGGCGGCCCGCTCGAATTCAAGCGGGATATCGGCCCGCTGCGCGGCGATCAGGGAGTCGACGACGCGGTCGACGTTGCCGCCGGCGAGGTAGTGGGCCTCAAGGTTGTTGATGTTCACATCCAGCCCGGCCTTGGACGCTTTGATCATGGGATTGACGATCCGGGACGGGACGACGCGGCGCAGCCGCATGGCGATGAGGTTGACGATGCCGACCTTGACGCCGGCGGCCAGAGCGCTGATCCACAGCGCGACGGGGACAAAGGTGAAAAACAGGCTCAGAAACAGAATGACGAGAATTGCAATCACGGCGATCCAGACAAATTCCATGGTTCAGGTCCTCCTTTTTACATTAAGGTGTCCAATGCGTCTAAGAATTATCCGCCGCCTTGACGACGATGCGGCTGCCGACGACTTCGATGACTACGACGGACGCGCCCTTGTCGATAAACTCGCCCCGGGTCACAACGTCCAGCCTCGAACCGCCGCAGTCGATCGAACCGGCAGGGCGCAGCGGCGACAGGGCCGTGCCGGTTTTGCCGAGAAACTGACCGAGCTGTTCCGGCGCGCTGGAGTAGCCGAGTTCACGCCGGGCCGCCGCTCGCAGGACAAGCCCCCTTGGGAGATTGCCCGTGGAGGCGAGCAGGACGAGTACGGCGAACAGCACGCCGAGCACGCATGCGATGACCGCGACCAGGATCAGCGCCTGCCAGAACGTCTGCGCGGTCAGGATGACCGACAGGCAGAGCAGGATCAGCCCGGACACGCCGAACACGCCGAAACCGGGCACGACCATTTCGATTGCCATGAGGATCACGCCCACGACAAACAGTACGACCGGCAGCCATGTGATCTCCGGAAAAACCGCCAGCAGGCCCATAAAACCCTCTCCTTTACGGTACTGTTCTTGCTGCTTTCTGCACAGGTGAAACGCTGTTGTGTCAATTTAATTGTATATCGAAAACAGCGCGGAGTCAAGCAAAAGCGCACAGGTCCCTTCCGCAAATAACAGGAATGATTCCTAAAACTTTCTTTTTGCTCCAGCCCTTGACAATGGAATGGATTTCGCGATATAATTACTTCAAATATTTTAACTATAAAAACTATATCTGCGTACAGGGCCGCAGCAACGGGGGACGGGCTCTCACACAGGCGCGCAGGCGGACGGCCGCTCCTGTGTGAGAACCTCGTTTTCAAATGCATCCCGCCGCATACGCATCAGGCCGCGGCGGGCGTAAGCTGCCGCCGCGCCGCGTTTTCGCACCGGTAGATACAATCTTGATAAAATTGTGCGAGAATGGCAGCGTACGCCGTCCGGGCGCCTGACGCGCCCGGCGCAGTAAAATTGGAGTAATGTCGATGTTGGAAGAAAACTTTGTCGAGGTCTATTCCCGGTTCAAGCTCAATTTTTACCGGGGCGTGTTCACCAAGGTAAAGGAGCGGACGGGCAGCCTGAGCGCGACCGAGGCGTTCAGCCTGGAGATTATTCAGGCGCTCGACCGGCCGACGATCAGCCAGTTCGCAAACTTTATCCGGGTTTCCCAGTCCAACGCGACTTACAAGGTCAACACTTTGATCGGAAAGGGGTATTTGTATAAGATCAATTCAGACGACGACAAGCGCGAGTACCATCTGGGCCTGACCCAGAAATACTACGAGTACAGCAACATCAGTGAAAATTACTTAGCGACGGTTCTGCAGCGGATCCGGCAGCGGTTCGACGAGGAAGAGATCGAACAGTTCGCCGGCATGCTCGCCATCATCGCATCCGAGCTGATGGAGGAGACTGCCTGGTACGAAACGTGATCCCTGCAATGCCGCAAAGCAAGGAAAGAGGGTCATTATGAGCAAGAAAATCATCCTGAGCGCGGACCAGTCCTGCGACATTGGGCCGGTGCTCCAGGAAACGTTCGGCGTTGAGTTCGTCCCGACCACGATTATTCTGGAGGACAGGGAGTACATCGACAACGAAACCATTACCGCGGACGATATCTACCGCGCCTACTGGGACAGAAAGGTCCTGCCCAAGACGACTGCGATCAATATGGCGGAGTACCTGCAAAAATTCGAGCCCTGGGTCCGGGACGGATACGAAGTGGTCCATGTGGCGCTGGGCAGCGCGCTGTCCGCGTCCTACCGCAACGCCGTGCTCGCGGCGGAGGAGCTGGGCGGCGTATATGTAATCGACAGTTGCAGCCTCTCCACCGGGTTCGGCAATCTCGTGCTTGAGGCCGCAAAGCGGATCGCCGCGGGAAAACTCACCGCGCAGCAGATCCAGCAGGAAGTCCAGGCGCTCGCGCCGCGCTCGCACGCCAGCTTTATTCTCGATACGCTGGAGTTCATGCACGCCGGCGGACGCTGCTCGACGATTGCGGCGCTGGGCGCAAACCTGCTCAAGCTCAAGCCCATGATCGAAGTGGACAACAAAAGCGGCGGCGCGATGCACGTCGGCAAAAAATAC
>CAJLRT010000169.1 GCA_905209135.1 uncultured Eubacteriales bacterium | reverse complement strand
GCGCCGCGTGGGGCGACCTGCTGGCGCCGGAGGAGCCTTAGCCGTGCGGCGGCGGGGCCGCATGGACCGGCCTAAATTATTTTTGAGGACCGCTTTTATATCGCGCCGAGCTGTGATAAAATAAAAGGTACACAGAAAAACGATAGGGGGATACGATGAGCAGAATATATCTGTTTCGCGGAATGATCGCAACCGGAAAAACCATGATCGCCAACCTGCTGGGGGACAGGCTGGGTATCCCCGTCTACCGAAAAGAGGATATTTACCACGCGATTGACATACCGGCGTTTGACCACCAGAAGAAAAACGACATGGCGTACAGCGCCCTGCTGAAAACCGTGCAGGCCGCCATTGATGAAAAGCGCGATTTTGTCGTGGATATCGGGCTTGCCCACTGGCCGAAGTTCGAGTGGTTTATAACCCAGCTCAATTTACAGCGCGCGCGGCTGTACCGGTTTGTGTGCGTTTGCAGCGACGAGGAGATATGGCGCGAACGGGTGGAAGCGTCTCTGCTCAGCCATCAGGAGGATGTGCATTTTCACAGCGCCGAAGAGGCGATTTACCATTACAGAAACAAGGACAGCGCGCCCCGCGAGGGCGAATATGTGCTGGACAGCGTTGAGCCGGCGGAACAGCTTTTGAAAAAGGTGCTCTGTATTATTGAGCATAAGACCGCGCCGTAACGGCTCGGCCGTTTGGGAATCCGGTAAGCGCGGCATGGAGGGTTCATTGCGGTGAACCCTTGTTTTTTTCGGTGCAGAGCGGGCGCAGGGCCGGGTGCGGAGAGAGGCGGAGCCGGGTGCGGAGCTGTTCGGGGCCCGCGCGCGCTACGCCGATTTGTCCAGCCTGCACGTCTCCGCGGATATGCGCGGGCGCGGTGTCGGAACGGCGCTTTTTACCCTGGCAAAGCGGTGGGCCGCGGCGCGGGGCGCAGAGAAACTGTACATATCCGCCCACTCTGCGGCCGAGACGCAGGCGTTTTACCGAAGCAGGGGCTGTACGGACGCGGCGGAGCTCAGCATGGCGCATGTGGAGCGGGAGCCTTACGACTGCCAGTTGGAATGTGTTCTGCAACAATCCCCGGACCCGGCCCGCGCCGGGGCGGGAGCGAATGTAAAAGGGTGAGAAAATGAGCGTATTGCTGAAGCTCTGTTTTCTGTTCTTTGTGGGCTCTGTCAGCGGATGGGTGGCCGAGCTGCTGTTCCGCCGCTTTTTGTCCTCGGCAAACCCCGAACGGAAGTGGATTAACCCCGGATTCTGCATCGGCCCGTATCTGCCGCTGTACGGCGTTGGGCTGTGCCTGCTCTACCTGATCGCCGAGGCGGGCGAGCGGTTTTTGCCCGGCGGTTCGGCCTGGCACACGGCGCTTTTGGTCGTGCTGATGGGGGCGGCGATGACCGCCACGGAATATATCGCCGGCGTCCTGTCGCTGCGGGTGATGAAGGTGCGGCTTTGGGATTACAGCAATAATTTCGGGAATATACAGGGCATTATCTGCCCGAAGTTCTCCCTGATCTGGACGGCGGCGGGCGCGGCGTATTATTTCCTGATCCATCCCCGGATTCTCGGCGCGGTGCAATGGCTTTCCGATAATCTGGCGTTCTCGTTTGTAGTCGGCCTGTTTTTCGGGGTTTTTGCCGTGGACGTCGCCCATTCCCTGCAGCTTGCGGCAAAGCTGAAGAAATTTGCGGAGGAAAACAACGTGGTCGTCCGGTTTGAAAACATGAAGGCCGCCATCCGCCGCTATCAGGAGCAGACCGCGCAGAAGTACCACTTCTTCCGGCCGTTCCATTCGGACAGGCCGCTTGCCGAGCATTTGAAAAATATGCGCGAAACCTTTGAAAAGCGGCGGAAAAAGCCGCCGCAGCCGTGACCGGGGCCGCTTCGCACACAGGCCCGTATTCCGGCGGCGGGGCAAAAAAGCAGGGGGACATATCGTCAGATATGTCCCCCTGCCGCGTGTATGCGAAAAGGCGTTATTTCGATTCTTCTATGATCTGGCTTTTATCCTTTTCATGCGCGATCAGCCCCGACTCCTTCTGCTCGGGCAGGATGAGGTTGAGCACAATGCCGACGATGATGCCGAGGCCCATGCCGGAGATGCTGAAGCCCGGGCCGCCGATCACCGCGCCGCCGATGGCGAGCACGAACATGACGGCCGCAATGCAGAGGTTGCGGTTCTTGGTGAAGTCCACATGGTTCTCCACAAGGGTGCGCAGGCCCACCGAGGCGATCATGCCGTACAGGACAATGCAGGCGCCGCCGAGCACGGGCGTGGGAATGGTCTCGATCGCGCCGATACCCTTGCCGAAGAAGCTGATCAGAATGGCGATGACGGCCGCAATGCGCAGCGTGACCGGGTTGTAGTTGCCGGTGACGGCGAGCACGGCGGTGTTCTCGGAATAGGTGGTGTTGGGCGGGCCGCCGATGAAGCCGGCCGCAATGGTCGCGAGGCCGTCGCCGAGCATGGTGCGGTGCAGACCGGGCTTGTCCGTGAAGTCCTTGCCGACGACCGCGCCGTTGGCGTACACGTCGCCGACGTGCTCAACACAGGTGACGATCGCGATCGGGGCGATCATGCTGATGGCCTTGAGATTAAAGGTCGGCAGGACAAAGTTCGGAACCTCCAGCCAGCCGCGGGCAAAGCCGCGTCCCTGCTCCGCCAGCGCGGAGAAGCTCATCAGCTCCGCCGGCGCCCAGCCGAGTTCCACGACGAGCAGAGTAAACAGGTATCCGCCCGCAAGGGCGATGACGATAGAGGACATTTTGACCATGCCCTTGCCGTAGCTGGACAGGGTGACGGCAAGCAGGCATACAATGGCCGCGATCACCCAGCTCCAGGTGTACAGCGGGCCGAAAGCGACCGCGCCGTCCGCGCCCACCGGCTGGATATTGCCGATGGCGGAGCTGGCGAGTCCCAGCCCGATCAGCGCAATGCCCACGCCGCGCACAACGGGCGGGAAGAGCTTGTCGATAAACTTTTTGCCGCACAGGCGCACAATAAGCGCGATGACGAGATAGATCGCGCCGGCGGCGATGACGCCGCCCATGGCAGCGGCGATCTGCTCCTCTTTGGTCGCGCCAAACTCACTGTTGCCGACAACGCCCAGGATCGCCGCGATAAAGGCAAACGAGCTGCCGAGGAAGGTCGGCATGCGCCCTCCCGTGCACAAGTGGAAGATCAAAGTGCCGACGCCGGCCGCAAAGAGCGCTACGCCAACATCCAAACCCGTCAGCAGCGGGACGAGGATCGTGGCGCAGGACATGGCGAAGGCGTGCTGGAAGCCGAGGGCAATGTTCTTGCCCGCGCTGTTCTTCGGGTATTCCTGCGAACCCGGGAACAGCTTGTTCAATACACCCATGTTTTTTCCCTCCTGTATTTTATATGGGGGAAGAGCGCTTGCCGCGGCGCGGCGCGATCTTCCGTACGCGCAGTTGTGTGGCCGCCTAAAAATGCACAAAAAAAATTCCGGGGTATTCGGAAAAAGCGCGGGCGGCGGGCAGGCCGGGCCTGCTTCGGCGGCGCCTGTGCGGAGCGCCGTATCGTATCTTGATTGGATATAATATATCAGATCGGAAGAGCGTCGTGTAGGGAAAGAGTGTAGATCTCGGTGGTC
>CAJLRT010000168.1 GCA_905209135.1 uncultured Eubacteriales bacterium | reverse complement strand
AGCAGAACCTGAAACCAGCCGAACCCGCAGGCGGTTCTCGCATCCGCATATGTTTCCAGGTACGCGAGCACGCCGCCCGGCCGGTCGGTCCGGCAGGCGAGCTGTCCGATGGTGAGCCCGCCGAATACGATGCCGAGCGCGCACAGGGCGAACAGTGCCGCGCCGAGCAGCAGGCTGCCGCCGGTCTTTTCCAGTACGGACGCGCTCTTGAAAAAGATCCCGGACCCGATCACGGTGCCGACAATCATGGCGATCGCGGTAAACAGGCTGTATTTTTTCTGCGGCTGTCCCATGGCGCACTCATCCTTTCCCTTTCAGTATGTTCGGAATCATGCGTCTCATGCACCGCCCCCGCCCGCAACCGCGTATAAAAACGCTCCCGCGTATCAGCGGGAGCGCCTTCGTCGTATCGCTCTGCGCGGGGCCCCTGCCGCCGCGCTGAAAATCCGTTGCATGTAAACGCCGCGCCCGGCCCTGCCGCCGCGCCGCAGCCTCAACCGCCGCGCTCCAGCTTTGCCGCCGCGCTCCAGCTTTGCCGCCGCGCTCCAGCCCTGCCTCCGCGCTCCAGCTTTGCCGCCGCGCCCGGCCCTGCCGCCGCACCTGGCCCTGCCGCCGCGCTCCAGCTTTGCCGCCGCGCCCCGGCCAGCCTAGAATTCGCAGCTTCCGGGCGTGCGCGGATAGGGAATCACATCGCGGATATTGTCCACGCCGGTCAGGTAGATGAGCAGCCGTTCAAAGCCCATACCGAAGCCCGCGTGCTTGCATCCGCCGAAGCGGCGCAGATTCAGGTACCACTCCATCGCCGCCGTATCCATGCCGAGCTCCTCCATGCGTCCGCGCAGCCGGTCGTACCGCTCCTCGCGCTGGCTGCCGCCCATCAGCTCGCCGGCGAGGGGGACGAGCAGGTCGACGGCGGCAACGGTTTTGCCGTCGTCGTTTTGCCGCATGTAAAACGCCTTGATGCCGGCCGGCCAGTCGTAGACGAATACGGGCGATTTAAAATGCACGTCCGTCAGGTACTTCTCGTGCTCGCGCGCAAGGTCGCACCCCTGCTGTGGCGGGTATTCAAACGCGGCGCCGCTGCGCTGCAGAATCTCTATCGCCTCGGCGTGGGATACGCGCGCCATGCCGCCGCCTGCGAGCGCCCTGAGCTTTTCCATAAGCCCGCTTTTGGTGTAGCCGTCGAGAAATGCCAGCTCGTCGCCGCACTGTTCCAGCACGGCCGCGACTACGTATTTCAAGAACGCCTCCTCTATGTCCATGAGCATATTCAGGTCGCAGAACGCAATCTCCGGTTCAATCATCCAGAATTCGGCGGCGTGGGTCTTTGTGTTCGAGTCCTCGGCCCGGAAAGTCGGCCCAAAGGTGTATATCTTTTTAAAGGCGAGTGCGAACGTCTCGCCCTCGAGCTGTCCTGTTACGGCAAGAGCGGTCTTTTTCCCGAAGAAATCCCGCGCATAATCGGGCGCGCCCGCCGCCGGGTCCAGGGTGGTAACGGTGAATGTGTTGCCCGCGCCCTCGCCGTCGTTTGCGGTGAGAATCGGCGTGTGCACATACACATATCCGTTGTCCGTAAAATAGCGGTGAATGGCCGCGGCCGCTGCGCTGCGGACGCGGAATACGGCCTGGAACAGGCGCGTGCGCGGCCGGAGATAGGCGATCTGCCGCAGGAATTCAACCGTGTGCCGCTTGGGCTGCAGCGGGTAGTCCTCCGGGCAGTCGCCCTCCAGCGCAATGCTCTGCGCATGCAGCTCCAGCCCTCCGCGCGCAGACCGGCGCAGCACGCCGCAGGCGCTGATCGCCGCGCCCGGGCGCAGATCCTGTATCTCCGCAAAGCCGGGCGTGTCCTCGTCGTAGACGATCTGGATTCCCTGCATCGCCGTACCGTCGAAAAAGTCCATGAATCCGAATGATCGCTGCCGTCTGTGGTTGCGTATCCAGCCCTGCAGGCCGACGGCGCCGTCCATATACGCGGCGGGGTCGGCGTATACCTCGCGCAGGTCCATGTATTCCATAGTTCTCACCTCATATCATCATTCTATCTATTATGCCCGTCCGTCCGCAAACGAACCGGACTACACTGCTGTTTCTGCCGTCAGGCAGGGTTCTCCGCCATCGTCAAAGTCGCGTGTAACGACCTTGAGCCATTTCCCGCGCCGCAGATGGATCAGGCACAGAATCGCCTTCGCCGGCTCGTCCAGTTTCATCAGCGCGAGCACAAGCGGTACGGGCAGCATAAATACATAGGCGCCGAGAAAGGCGAGGGGCAGCGAAATGCCCCACAGGCAGAGCATCTCCATAATAAGGCAGTAGCGCGTGTCGCCCGCGCCCCGGAACACGCCGACAATGAATATGGCGGACTGGGAGACGAAAAACGAAATAAACGCGGTCACGACAAGCATCTGCGAAGCGAGCAGCTTGGTCGCCTCGGGTATGTTGTAGAAGCCGACAGCCACATTGCGCAGCAGCAGAATCACAACGCAGGCGACAGCTCCCACGATATAGCTTACGTATTTGTACGCGCCGGCGCGCTGCTGCGCCGTCTCAGTATCGCCCTCGCCGATGGCCTTGCCCACCATGACGGCCGCGGCGTTCGCGATGCCGAAGATCACAATCGTGGCAAGCTGCTGAATGGTGTTGGCGATGGAGTTCGCGGCGACGGGATCCCCCTCGCTGTATGTAATATGCCCGAGTATGACCGCCTGCAGCGAGATGGCGAGGGCCCACGCGACTTCGTTGATCAGCACAGGGCTGCCGTATTTGAGAATATCTTTGGCAAGCGTGCCGTTGTACGAGAGCATGTCCCGCAGTCGGAAGCGCAGGCGCTTGTCGATGAGGAAGACATAGACGCAGATGATCACGAATTCAAGCAGCCGCGCCGTCAGCGTCGCAATGGCCGCGCCCTGGATGCCGAGCGCGGGCGCGCCGAGATTGCCGAAGATCAGCACCCAGTTGAGGAACACGTTTGTGACGAGCGACGCGAGGTTGACCACCACCGATATTTTTACAATCTCGACCGAGCGCAGGCAGCATACGAGGGTGTTGCTGAATCCGAAGGTAAAATAGGCGTAGCCGAGTATGCGCAGATATTCGGCGCCGCGTTCGATCACGGCCGGGCTGTCGGTGTACAGGCGCATGACGTGCTCGGGGAACAGCAGCACGGCCAGCCCCAGAACAATCGAGACGAGAATCACCGCTTTGAGCACAATGGAGAATATGACGCGCACGCTGGCGTAGTCTTTTTTCCCATAGTACTGCGCGCTGAGTACGGTAGCCGCGCCGGAAAAGCCGAAACAGGCGATGGACAGAATAAAGAACGGCTGGTTTGCGAGGGAGGAGGCGGAAAGCAGCGTTTCGCCGCCGGGAGCGAGTCCGAGCATAACGGTGTCGGCCAGCTGGACGACAAAGGAGATGAGGTTCTGCATCGCAATGGGCAGGGCGATGGCAATCGTGCCGCGAAGAAAGTTTTTGTCTTTGAGTGCGTGCATAAAAACGGGAAATCCTTTCTTTGAATTATATTGTATAAAACTATATCATATATGGAAATATAAATCAAATATGTCTTGGAGTAAACCGGTCCCCCCGATTACAGGTCCTGTCACGGGCATGCCCCGCCCGCTCTTTCCGCGGCTAAAGCCCAGAGAATATGGCTCGTATTCGCCCTTCTCCTCACTGCTAACTATGGTT
>CAJLRT010000167.1 GCA_905209135.1 uncultured Eubacteriales bacterium | reverse complement strand
GGCCGCGGCTCAGTCCCGATTTACAGGCGCGGCGAACAGGCCGCGCCCGGTCAGGGCGGCGTCGGGCCGGATGCATACGCGCCCGATGCCGAGCGCACGCTCGAGCGCCAGTACATTGGCGCGCCGGTGGCCGGCCGCCTTTGAAAGCGCCCGCGGCGCGACATGGACGCACGCGCTGTCCCGGCCAGCGTAACCGGCGAGCGCCGCATGCATAAGCTTGTAAAAAACAGCGTTTTCACACAGCTCGCCGAAGGCGGGATGAAATGGGCCAGCCGCCACGTCCTCCGCCTCAAACCGGCTGTCCGCATGCAGGCCGAGCCGAATCACGGGCACGCCCATTTTTTCAAAATACAAGAGCAGCTGCGCGCATAAATCCACGGACTCCCGCAGCGGCGCGGGCGCATACTCACCGGCGAGATACCGCCGTTCAAGCTCGGTTCCGCGCACCACTACGCAGGGGTAAATCCGCACCGCGTCCGGACAAAGCGCGCACAGCGCCTCCGCCGTCCTTTTCGCACCGGCCGGCGTGTCGCCCGGCAGGCCGGTCATCATCTGCAGTACGAGCGAAAAGCCCGCCGCGCGCAGCAGGGCTGCGGCGCGCCGGGTATCCTGCGCCGTGTGCCCGCGGCCGTTGCAGCAAAGCACCGCATCGTCCATGCTCTGCGCGCCGAGCTCCACGGTTGTCACGGGATACGCGCCAAGCAGCTTTATTCTCTCTTCGTCTATGTAGTCCGGCCGCGTGGAAAGGCGGATGCCGGACGCCGGACCGCAGAAGCGCGCGGCCACGTCCAGATATGCGCGCATAAGCTGCGTGCCGATGCCGGTAAAGCTGCCGCCGAAAAAGGCTATCTCACACGTCTGCCGGGATGGGTTGACCGTGCGGATAGCCTTTTGTATGATCGTATATACCTCGCCGGGGTCCGGCGGGCGCTGTGTGCCCGCGATGCGCCGCTGGTCGCAGAACGAGCACTGGTGCGGGCAGGCCATGTGCGGAATGAATATGGGGATATTGACGTGCTTTTTCATAGGCCCATCAGTCCCAGCGCCTCGTCGGCGGCGCGCTGTTCCGCTTCTTTTTTGCTGTGCCCTGTGCCCTTTCCGATCTGGTTGCTGTTGAGCATAACGGCGACGGTGAACACCTTGTTGTGATCCGGCCCCTCCGTCCGCAGGAGCTTGTACTCCAGCCGCTCGCCCGGGTTCTGCTGCACGATCTCCTGGAGTATGGTCTTGGCGTCCCGGAACAGGCGGCCCGACAGCGCGTCCGGCATGCCCGCTTCCAGATAGGGCAGCACAAACCGCTCGGCGGCCTCCATGCCTCCGTCCAGATAGATCGCCGCAATCAACGCCTCAAACGCGTCGGCCAGGATCGAGGGGCGGTCCTTGCCGCCGCTCTGTTCCTCGCTGCGGCTGAAATACATGTATTCCCCGAGCTTGATTTCCCTTGCAAATTTCGCGAGCGAAGCCTCGCAGACCAGCGCCGCGCGCAGCTTGCTCAAATCCCCCTCGTCGAACTTTCTGTTCTCCAGAAAAAGCAGCTTTGCACAGATAAAGCCGAGCACGGAATCCCCCAGAAACTCCAGGCGTTCATTCGAGCTGACGCACTGCCTGCTCTCGTTGACATAGGACGAATGCGTCAGGGCCCGGTCAAGCAGGGTCAGATCCTGAAATTCATAGCCGACCGCTTGCTGCAGTTCCCTTATCTCCATTGCCGAGCCCCTCCTGTAAGCTTAAAAATGAAATGATACAGCAATATCCCCGCAGAGGGGATATTGAAAGTGACGGATAAACTCACTGTCTTTCCGTGATATAGTTGACGACGTCGCCGACCGTTTTGATATCCCCTACATCCTGGTCCTCAATGCTCAGGCCGAACTCCTCTTCGAGCGCCATGACAAGCTCGATCAGGTCCAGCGAATCGGCTTCCAGATCATCCACAAAAGAGGTCTGCATGGTGATGGCGTCTTCATCCGCCATGAACTGCTCCAGTATAATGGCCTTGACTTTATCAAAAATCACGTGTCCCACTCCTTCAGGTTTCAGTATACACACAAAATAATAGTGGTATTATTCCACGGTGTCAAGAGAAATAACAATTTTTCACGAAAATTTTTATGAAATCTCAAATACGGCTTCCCGGAGCGATTCGTTGACTCCGGACTCGGCAAAAGACGCCGCCTGCTTCAGCGCGTTTTTAATGGTGACTGCGTCGGCGGAGCCGTGCGCCTTGATGACCGCGCCGTCAATCCCCAGCAGGGGCGCGCCGCCGTATTCCCTGTAATCGAACGTACGCCGGAACGATTCGATCTGCGATTTGAGCAGCAGGCCGCCGAACTTTGTTTTCGCATTGGCGAGCAGAATGTCCTTCAGGCTTTTGAGGATGAGCTGGCCCATGCCCTCCATGGTTTTCAGGTACACGTTTCCGGTGAAACCGTCGCAGACGATCACGTCCGCCGCGCCCAGCGGGCCGTCGCGTCCCTCGATATTGCCGATGAAGTGAATGTACGGGTTTTCACTCAGCAGCTTATACGCCTCCACCTGCAGCGGCGCGCCCTTGGTCGCCTCCGCGCCGTTGTTGAGCAGGCCCACTCTGGGAGTCTCTATGCCGAGAACCGCTTTTACATACAGCGAGCCCATCAGCCCGAACTGGTTGAGGTATTCCGCCTTGCACTCGACGTTGGCGCCGCAGTCGATGAGCATGCTCGTGCCGTTTCGGGCGGGCAGGATCGTGGCGATAGCGGCGCGCTTGATCCCCTTAATTCGCCGCAGGATCAGCGACGACCCGACCAGCGCCGCGCCCGTATTGCCGGCAGTTACAAAAGCGTCGCCCTCTCCCGCCTTGAGCAGGCGCAAGCCGACGGCCATGGAGGAGTCCTTTTTCTCCTTGACCACAGCGTCCGCATGGTCGGTCATCTCAATGGCGTCCGGCGCGTCTGCAAACGCGAATTTTTCGGAAGTCAGCCCGTTCTCGTCCAAAATCCTGCGGATTCTGCCCTCGTCGCCGCACAGAATGATATCGTACCCATATTCGTCCGCCGCAAGCTTGCAGCCTTTCAAAATCTCAAGCGGCGCGTTGTCGCCGCCCATAGCGTCTACCAGTATTCTCATTGCTCGCCTTCCTCTCTTACGCCTGCCGTATCCATCTGCCGCCGCAGCGCCCGCGCCGTTTCCAGCGCGGCCTGCGCCGTCCGTTCCCGGCGTTCCCGCTTTCCGCGGGCTTTCCCGCCGGTATATTCGATCAGCCCGAAACTGATGTTCATGGGCTGAAAATCCACAATCGCCTCGTTGCTGATATAGTGCGCGAGCGCGCCGACAGCCGTCGAAGCAGGAAAATCCATCGGTTCCCCGCCAAGCGCCCGCCGCGCCGCGTTTACGCCGGCGGCGAGACCGGAGGCGGCGCTCTCCACATAGCCCTCCACGCCCGTGATCTGCCCGGCGAAAAACAGGCCGCGGTCGGCGCGCACCTCATATGCCGGGGACAGGATGCCCGGAGAATGGATGAAACTGTTGCGGTGCATGACGCCGTAGCGGGCGAAAGCCGCGTTCTGCAGCCCCGGGATCATGGAAAACACCCGCCGCTGTTCCGGGAACGTCAGATGGGTCTGGAAGCCCACGATATTGTACAGGCTTCCCGCGGCGTTGTCCTTGCGAAGCTGCACCACGGCGTAGGGCCGCGCGCCCGTGACTGGGTGTTCCAGCC
>CAJLRT010000166.1 GCA_905209135.1 uncultured Eubacteriales bacterium | reverse complement strand
TACGAGATCACTGTGTGACTGGAGTTCAGACGTGTGCTCTTCCGATCTTGGACATACACGACTTGCTCCAGCTTGGAGATGCAGGAGTTGTTGAAGATGATGCTGTTGCCCTTGATCGTCAGTGTCGGGTCAAAGCGGTGCGAGAAAAACTCCCTGCGCACCACCTGATAGCCGTCGAAGGAAAAGCCGGCCTCCAGGGCGATCCGCGCGGCCTCGTCGCGCTCTGCCTTGCTCAGGGGCTTGAAGCCTCCCGGCGTAAGCACCTGCGCCTGATCCAGCGGTGAAGTCGCCGCCATTGCCGGGGGATAGGCCCGCGCATACCCGGGGACAGGGGGCGGCGAATAGGGGCGGTTCATTGCCTGCGGCGCGTAGGCCGCCTGTTGCGCCTGCCGGTTGGGATGCTTGAAGCTGCGTTCGTCCATGCGTGTTCCTCCATTCTTTATCAAAGCCGCGGCGCGTATTTGCGTCGGGCGACCGCTTCCGTGTCGTGCAAGGCAAACAGCAGGATAGGGCCGGTATGGGTCTGGATGGCGGTGCCGGCGGCGCGATAATCACATTCCTGGCGCCAACCCATCCGCGCATAGAGCCCCTGCACAAAGGGCGATGATAGGATCGCCTTGGGCCTCACGCACGCGCCCGTCCTGTGGACCCACTCTGCCCCGGGAACGTCGTTCCCCTCCGATGGGCGCACGATCAGCATTTGCCCGTTATCGTTGACGTAAATGGTAACGCGCTCCGCCCGCGCCAGGGCGTTCACTGCTCCCTGGTTAAAGCAAAGGGCACCTGCACCAAAGCGCACCCTGGGCGGGGGCCAGGGGTAAGACGGCGCGGCCTCCTCCGCGATCCTGGGCTGTGTCCCAAACTCTGTGCTGTTGTTCATACTTTCCCTCCATTCTTTTTTTTCGAGCGCCACAGCTTTCCCACCAAAAGCATATCCAGCCGTCGGCAGATCTCCTGTGCGCACTCAGCCAGCGCGACCTCGTCATCATGAGCCATTTGTTTATAGAAGTCGCGCATAAAGCGCTCGCTGAAGGCCCCGTAGACCATCCGGCTGGATTCATCGTGCATGTGGCATTCGCAGCGATAGATGTAGCCGAGCCAATAGGCATATTCGTAGGCGTCGGCGAGCGCTTTCATGTCTTTGGGAAGGCCAGAGGCTTCCTGTTCGACCGGCTTATCCTCAGAGGTTTCCTGCAGCGCATCGTCCGCGAGGCACGCCTGCACCACCGCGAGGTTCGCGCTCTTACTGGCGTCAACGCCGCTTACGATCCTGTCCAGCCACATCACCACGTCGACGAGCAACTGCGGGGATTGCAGCAGCATGGGAATACGGAGGAACTCGGAGACATCGTCCGTCTCCATGCCTCCGGCAACGGAGAAGCTGTAGTCGATGATGCCCGCCAGCTGGCTGTTCATGTACACGGGGACAAACCTCTCCATGGCGTACCCTTGGTCGATCGCCGCCATGAAGATATTGCCCTGCATGTCACAGTAGGCAAGGTCGCGGGCAGTGAACGGCCGCTCGATCTTCTCAACCGCCGGGTTCAGCGGGGATTCCCGCGCCATCTTCATCAGCCTGCGCACATTGCGGGAAAGGGGCCGGCTCCGCGCCGGGTTCCTGGACTGTTTCACATCATTCACCTCCCGTTTGCTTCATTTCTTCAGCTTCTTCGCGGGCGATGAGCGCCTCGAGGAGTTCCTCCTGCAGCGCGCCTATGACTGTCTCGTCCACGCGATAGTCGTCG
Organism: uncultured Eubacteriales bacterium; assembly: GCA_905209135.1. Taxonomy (GTDB): domain Bacteria; phylum Bacillota; class Clostridia; order Oscillospirales; family UMGS1783; genus UMGS1783. The sequence goes on along the minus strand of CAJLRT010000166.1, from coordinate 1,958 downwards.
CCCAGCGGACGCGCCTTCACCATGACGTCCCACTCGCCATCATCGTCGATGGCCGGCAGGCGGATGTCGCCGCCGTGTTCAAACACGGGCGTGCCAAATGTGCGTCGCTCAGCCTCTGCCAACGCACGCAGCCTGCGCTCCATTTCCTCGGTATCTTCGACCTTCTGCGGTTCCTCCTCGTCGTCTGCCCCGAAGAAGATGCCCCGCGTCTCCTCGCTCTCCTCGCGGGCAGCTACCCCAGCGGCACAAGGCGCCTCTTCCGGCATTTCTCCCCGGTGCGTGATCTCCGTGCCGATGTAGTTGTCGAGGTCGAAAAAGAGGATCGCCTCATCGCCCCGGTTGCGCACGGAGCAGGGGACGCGGTAACGGTAGCCCTCATCCCAACCGAGGACGCTGAAGAGGACGCGGCAGAAAGCGCTCGCGGAAATCGTCCTACCCTTGCCGTTTTTGTCTACCCAACGGATGGCGTTGCCATCGTCCGGGGCGCAGGGGCGCACGGCCAGCATGCGCTCTACGGGGTTGAAAAGAAGTTCTACGTGCTGGACGCGCCGTACCTCCAACTGGCCGTCGTGCCCTTCCATCCGATCCAGCCGGCTGACGCAGGTGGAGTTGAAGGTGATGCCGCTCCGGCTCAGGCGTACCACAGGCTCAAATGTGTGCGAGAACATATCCGCACGGGCGACCTGAAAGCCCTCCCGCAGCGTCATGCGCTTTTGCGTCTCCGCTGTTTCGTCCTTGCCTTCCAGCTGCGCCTTGACCGCCTTTTCCACCAGGCTCAGTTCGCGGGCGATGCGCTGCACGCCGCTGTCATCCGTCAGGCCGGCGATGCGGTGGCCGCCATCCGGCAGATGCTCGGCTTCCAGATCGGCCTCCAGATCACCTTCCTCCAGCCCCATGGCAATGCTGCTCACGCGATAGTACTCGTCCGCCTCGTAGCCTGCCCATGCGCGGTTGACGGAAATGTAGCCGGTCAGGACGCCCCGGTCGATCACCCGCATGGGCAGGTAACTTCCATCGTGGCCGTAACGGCGGCTGTTGAGGATGCGCTGGGCGGCGTTCCACTGCGCCCGCGTCACGATGGCCTCGTGGTGCCCGGGTTGGTAATACTTGTTCTTTTTGCCACGGTTTTTGCGAGACCTGTGATCGTGAAAATTGGGCGTCCACGTCTTGCGCGCCAGTACATCGCCGCAGTAGCGCTCGTTGCGCATCACGCTGCTCACCGCGGAAGCCGTCCAGCGCGCGTTGGGCCGGCCGCACACCTTTCGCAGCCCGGTCTCCCGGCCCAGCTCCGTCAGGGTGGCGGCGATCTCCGCGGGGCTGCTCCCGCTCAGCAGCATATAGTACATCAGCCGCACGGTCCTCGCCTCGTCCTCATTGACGGCCAACACCTTCTTCCGCCCGCCGTGGCCGTCCGGGACTTCGACGCGGTCATAGCCCAGCAGCGCCGGCGTGAGGAAGCGCCCCCGGCTGAAGCGCCATTCCAGGGAGAGCAGCATGGCTTCGCTCTTCATGTGGCTCTCCTCTTCCGCGACCATGGCCAGCACGAAGAGGATGATGTTGCTGGTGTTGTCCAGCGTGTTGAGGTGCTCCTGCTCGAAGAACACCGGGATCGGCGGTTCGTGTTCCTTGAGGCGGCGCACCCAGCCGATGCAGTCCAGCAAGTTACGGGCGAATCGGCTCACGCTCTTGGTGATGATCATGTCGATCTTGCCGGCCATGGCATCCTTCATCATCAGGTTGAAGGCCGGCCTGTGTTCCGTGTTGGTGCCGGAAAAGCCATCGTCCACATAGGTGCCGGCGTATTTCCACTTGGGATTCGCGCGGATCATGTCGCGGTAGTTGTTCTTCTGCAGCTCAATGGAGATGACCTGGTCGATGTCATCCGTGGAGACGCGGCAGTAAGCCGCGACCCGCAGTATGCGACCGTCGTCCTTCTCCCCGCTGGCGGCGGCGATCTT
>CAJLRT010000165.1 GCA_905209135.1 uncultured Eubacteriales bacterium | reverse complement strand
ACGCCGCACAGCTCGATATTTTTTACGCCGCCCGCCTCGGTGCGCACCGTGTCCCCAATCCAGTTTTCCGGCTCTTCCTCGGCTGAAGCGGCCGCGTCGAGGGAGGCGACTTTCCGGTAGAACTCGTCCCTGTCGAGCTGTACGACGCTCTCATACGTCTCGGCCGACGTGTCGGCATAGCTCTCCACGCTCACGAGATAGGGGACGGCCAGCCCCCATACGTCCTCCGCGCTCTCCGTTTTGCCGGAGGAAATGCTGTGGAATACTGCGTTTGCCGGTTTGCCGTCGTAAGTGATGATTTCGCCGAGGACGCTGTTGACCGCAGCTTCGATCTTGGCGTAGTTGATGTTGAAGTAGGTTTCGCCCCAGTTGAGCTTTGCGTCCTCTTTGGAGAGGTACGCCTTGCAGTGCCTGTAATCGGTGCACACATACGCGCCGTGGTGCTCCTCGATCAATCCCGGTTTGCTCAGTTCGCCCTCCATGCGGTACACCATGTAGGAGCAGGCCGCGACCGTCTGCGCCTTGAGCGCTTCCAGCTCAAATTCGGGCGACATCTCGGCCGCCACCACGCCGCACAGGTATTCGTAAATGGGGATGTCCTCCACGATATTGGTGTCCGCGTGCAGGACTTTGACGGCGATGTGGCTGAAATCCTCCCGGGTGTCGGTGAATATGACGTTGCCGGGCAGCTCGGTCTGCACATATGCGCTCAGCGTGGCTTTCCAGCCGCGCGAAAAGAGAAAGGGGAGCAGAAGCATGAGAATGATCGCCAGGCTGAGCGGCAGAACAAGTTTTTTCACCATAGAATATCTTCCTCTCTTTTCAACTTTTGACTTGACGCGGACGAAAAAAATAATATAATAGAATACATATATTTTTTAAAGGAGATGAATTGCCATGGAATTGCTGGACGAATCCGCAAGAGGTTTTATTCATAATCTATGCGGGAAACTTGAGAATAATAACAAGATTCCGCCGGAGTATTATGATCTTTACAGTGTTAAGCGCGGCCTGCGCAACGCGGACGGTACCGGCGTTGTCGCCGGGATAACGAAGGTGTGCAACGTACACGGCTACCTCATCAGCGAGGGGGAGCGTATCCCGCATGACGGCGAGCTCACCTACCGTGGCTACAATGTCGAATCGCTGGTTCGGGGATACCAGGCCGAAAACCGGTTCGGCTATGAGGAGACCGCATTTTTGCTGCTGTTCGGCTTCCTGCCGACCCGTGCCGAGCTGGACGCGTTCTGCGGTATGCTCGAATCGCTCAGCGAGCTGCCGGACGGGTTTGTGGAGGACATCGTCATGAAAGCGCCCAACCGCGACCTGATGAACAAGCTCGCGGGCGGCGTGCTGGCGCTGGCAAGCTACAGCGAAAACCCGGACAGCCAGAATATCGACCAGGTCATGGCCCAGAGCATGGAGCTGATCGCGCGCATGCCGGCCATCGCGACGGCGGCCTACCAGGTCAAAAAACGCGTATTTGATAAGAAAAGCCTGTATTTCCACATGCCCAAACGGGGCATGCATATCGCCGAAAACATCCTGCGCATGCTGCGCAGCGACAAGCAGTTCACCGACGCGGAGGCAAAGCTGCTCGACCTGTGCCTGATTCTGCACATGGAGCACGGCGGCGGCAATAACTCCACCTTTGTCGCGCGCATGCTCACCTCGGCGGGGACCGACACCTACTCCGCCATGTCGGCCGCGATCGGCTCGCTCAAGGGCAGCCGTCACGGCGGCGCGAACGCCAAGGTGACCGAAATGCTGGAGGACATTAAAGCCAACGTCGAAAACTGGGGCAGCGACGACGAGGTGGCGGCTTATCTGGAAAAAATCGTGCGCAAGCAGGCCGGCGACCGCTCCGGGCTGATTTACGGCATGGGCCACGCCGTGTACACCCTTTCGGACCCGCGCGCCGTCATGCTCAAGCGCAGCGCCAAGGCGCTGGCGGCGGAAAAGGGATTTTTGGAGGAGTTTGAGCTGATCGAGTCGGTCGAACGCCTTACGCCCGCCGTGTTTACCGCGGTCAAGGGCGACAAAAAGGTCGTTTCCGCGAACGTGGACCTCTACTCCGGTTTTGTGTACAAGATGCTCGGCATCCCGGCCGAGCTGTGCACGCCGCTGTTCGCCATCGCCCGCATCGTGGGCTGGTCGGCGCACCGGATCGAGGAGCTGCTCACCTGCGGCCGGATTATGCGGCCCGCCTACAAGTCGATTGCCGAGAACGGCGAGTACGTCCCCATTGCGGAACGCGGCTGACCGTCTCCGCACTTTTGCCGGACCCCGCGCGCTGCGGGGTTCGGCTTGTTTGTTTTACATGGGCGCGGGCGGCATATGCCGTTTAGAATTGGAAGATTCAGGGCATACTGATGTTTGCAGCGCGGGCGTCCGTGCGCCCGGCAGCCTCCGTATTTTGCGAAAATACTTTTCATTTCGCGTTTTTTGTGGTATAATCCCTGCGTGCAGCCGCTGAATTCGTTTCGGCGGAGCGCGGCAGGACTCTGGCAGGGGAAAGATGTGAAGATGGAAGAATCGAAGAAAAACAACCAGTCGACACAGCGGCTCGACGGTCCGGGCGGAAAACAGCCCGGAAAACAGGCGGACAGGCGGAAGGTGACGCGCATTTTCATTGTGAGCTTCTGCGTATGCCTGATCGCCGCGGCCATTGTCGGCGGGATTTGGTATATGCTCAGCGGCGGTATGCCCGGCTATGGGCGCAGCATGAAGCTCGGCGCGCAGGCGATGGAGGAGGGGGACTACGCGCGCGCGGAGGAGTATTTTGTCAAGGCGCTGGAACTGGACGGCCAGTCGGTGGAGGCGCGGCTGAATCTGATAGCGGCCTGCGAGAAGCAGGAGAAGTTCGAGCGCATGCTCGTACTTGCAAAAGAGGGCGTGGAACTTTCGCCCGCCACCTATGAATATTATGAATGCGCCGTGCGGGCCTTTGTCCACATGGACAGAATGGATGAAGCGCGCGCATTTATCAACGGCGTGGAGAACAACTACGCCAAAATAAAAATTGAGCGGAACCGGCCGGAGCCGGTCAGCTTTTCCGCAGAGCCGGGCACATACGGCGAGGAGTTTTCGCTGCGGCTGTCGGCGTCCGTCGGGTGCTCGATTTACTATACCACGGACGGCGGCGTCCCGACGATCCATTCCACCCAGTATACCGATCCGATTCCGCTCACATACGGCACGACCGTCGTGCGTGCGTTCGCCGTATCGCACAGCGGTATCATTACCGATGAATACAGCGCCACGTACGTGCTGCGCGACGAGAACGCGCCCTATACGTTCAAGGACGCGAAAGTGGAGCAGCTTGTGCGGCGGATTCTGGGCCTGGCCTATGACGACATCACATACAAGCAGCTCGACAAGATCACCGCGTTTACCAACACGCCGGACGGCGGGGAGATTGACGGCTCCATACTGACAATCGCCGACTTTAAGGAATTTATTAACCTGGATGAAGTGCGGCTGACCGGGGAGCGGGAGATTGCCGACCTGGAGGTGCTCGCAGAGCTCCCGGGCCTGAGCTTCCTGACGCTCAACCAGTGCGACGTGAGCAACGAGGATCTGCAGATGATCTCGCAGCTTGCCGCGCTTACCTCGCTGTCGCTGGACGACAACGTGTTTACCGACCTTACGCCGCTGGGCGCGCTGACCGGCCTGACCTATCTTTCCGTTTCCGACAACGGGCTGCGCGACG
>CAJLRT010000164.1 GCA_905209135.1 uncultured Eubacteriales bacterium | reverse complement strand
GCCGTATCTGTTTTTTTTGTAGAGTATGCAGCTTTTGTCCAGGTCCGCGCCGATAAAGAGCTTGCGGAGCCGGTATACAATATTTTTGAGCGTGCTGACAGGATTGCTCCCGTAGTCGTCGTGCAGCAGCACTTCAATGAGTTCTTCCTGCAGGATCATCTTGCCCCTGTTGCACAACAGGTACTGAAGCAGCTGAATGACTTTGCTGTTGCGGCTGTCCGGCGAAACGATGACGTGTTCGCCGCAGGTCACCTGAAACCTTCCGAACATTTTCACCTGAAGGACTGGTTTATCCGCCATTCTTACGCCCCCCTTGCGCAGATTATAGTATTTATTATGTATTATATCATAAACAAAGATAAAAGAAAATAGAATTTGCGACAGAAATTGCGCAAATCGGTCTCATTTTTCTGGAGTCGCACGGATTTTTTTGCGGAGCAGGTCGGGGGAAATGCTGTGCGAAACCGCCTGTTCCTCATCGATGGTGCCCTGCTGGTACAGCCGCAGAAGGCTCGCGTCCATGCCGATCATGCCCTCGGACGCGCAGGAGAGGATGACGGAGTCGATCTGGTGGGTTTTGGACTCGCGGATCATGTTCCGGATGGCGGGATTGCAGAGCATGATTTCAAAGGCGGGCACAACGCCGCCGTCCAAAGCCGTGATAAGCTGTTGGGACACGACTGCCTGCAGCGTCATGGAGAGCTGTACGCGGATCTGGTCCTGCTGGTTGGGCGGGAACGCGTCGATGACGCGGTCAATGGTGTTCGTAGCGCCCATGGTGTGCAGCGTGGAGAGCACGAGGTGCCCGGTTTCGGCGGCGGTCATGGCGATGCGCATGGTCTCATAGTCCCGCATTTCTCCGAGCAGGATAACGTCCGGCGCCTGCCGCAGCGCCGCGCGCAGGGCGACGGCATAGCTTGCCGTGTCCGTTGCGATTTCGCGCTGGCTGATAATGCTTTTGTCGTGCCGGTGCAGGAATTCAATCGGGTCCTCCAGGGTGATGATATGGTCGTTGTGGCTGTGGTTGATCCGGTCGATCATGCAGGCGAGCGTGGTCGATTTGCCGGAGCCCGCCGGGCCGGTGACGAGCACAAGCCCCTTGGCCCTGTCGCCCAGTTCCAGCACAGTTTCGGGAATGCCGAGTTTGTCCGGGTCGGGCAGGCTGAAAGCCACGACGCGGACGACGGCGGCAAGCGAGCCGCGCTGCCGGTATACGCTGACGCGGAAGCGCGAAACGCCGGGGAGCGAGAAGGAGAAGTCGTCGTCCCCGCTTTCCAGCATGCGCTCCATGCTCCGCCCGCTCAGCGCGTAGACCTGCGCAATGAGCGCCTGAATGTCCTCGGGCGGCATGCGCCGCTCGCCGAGGCGCCGAATCTGGTTGTTTGTCTTGACGGAAAGGGGCAGCCCCGCGATCAGGAATATGTCGGACGCGCCCTGGTCCGCCGCATGCTTGAACAGTTCTTCTACATGGTTCATGCCATCGCCACCTCTATGCTTTTTGTGTAATGCGTGCGTTCACTGCAGCACGGGCAGATGCGGTACGGGGTCGTCCTCGGGCGCGTACGCCTGCGTCCGCCAGCCGCGGCGGGACCACGCTCCCGTCGGCCGCCCGTTTTCCAGCGCAAGGGCGATCTCCGCGCACAGCTCTTTCGTCTCTCCGGCCGGTACGCGGTAGCGCACGACCGCCTCGCCGTCCGCCGCCTCCACGGAAAACCCCGCCCGCTCCAGCGCTCCGGTCCAGTCGTCCTCGGCCGCAAGCACGATCAGCTCGGCAAGCCTGCGCTCGGCCTGCGTATCCGCCGCATAGTATGCGCGCGCGGCGTCCGCCGCCTTGCGGCTGAGCGTCCGGTCCGCCCGCGCGGTCATGAAGGAAAGCGCGGCGAACGTGGTCAGGCACAGCACGACGAATATCGCGAGAATGGAGAGCTCGCCCGCGCCAATGCCGGCAAAATGATATTTTTTCGCGTCCATTGTGTCACTCCCGCTCCTGTTCAGCCCTCATAGCGCGCGGCTTCTATGCGGTAGATCTCCGCGCCGTCCTTCGTGACGCAGATGTCCGCCAGCAGCAGCGCCCCCTGCGTCCGGTAGCCGATGCGCAGCGCGTACGCCGCGTCCTGTTGCGCCGCGGCGTTCCAGTCCCTGTCGAAATAGGCGGCCGCGCCGTTTCCGTCTTGCGCCGCGCCGAACTGCTCCTCCAGATATCCGATATCCCTGCCGCAGGCCTTGAAGTTCTCCGCCGCCGTCTGCGCATAGGCGCTCGCCATGGAAAGCTCCGTGCTCTGCGCCGCCGCGGTCCTGGCCGTAACAAACATGGATACGCAGACAGAGCAGGCAATGGCGAAAAACAGGATGATAATAATAAATTCCATTAAAAACAGGTGCGATCGGTTGATCCGGTTCATGCGCCGTCCACCTCCGGTGTCCCGCAGCGCGGGCGCACGGCGCTCGTGACGGCCTCTCCGTCCGCGCCGGCCGCCGTAATCTCGATAAGGCCGCTGTCGAGAACGTCCAGCTCAAACAGCGCAAGCTGCGTCACCTTCTGCCCGTCGCCGGGCGCCACAACGCCGGCGGCGGGGACTACCGCCTCATAGAGCCAGCCGTCCGCGGCGTAGATCCAGGTGCAGTAGTCGCGGCCGTCCTCCGTCCGGTCCAGAATGAGCGCGTCGGACTGCCCGACCGCACCGAGCCGGACGCCGCCGCTGTCGTTCTGGCGCACTTTCTCGGACAGGTAGGTGATGGAGCTTCGCATGTTCCCGTTGTCCTGCATGCGTTGGGATATGCCCTTGTACACGTCCGCGCCGAAGATGACGACGAATACGGCCGTGACGGCGAATACGCACAGCAGGGACAGCAGAAATATGATATCGGTGATATGTCTGCGGGTAGCGTTCATAATGTCCCCTTTTTCAGGTCAGGGTCAGTTTTCCTTTGGGAATACGCTGATTTCGGGCATGAGGTTTGCGCCGACGTTTGCGTAGTGGTATACGAATTTATCGCGGTTGAGGATGAGCCCGTAGTGCTCCTGCAGATAGTCCAGGCTGTTCGGGTATCTGCCCTCAATGGCATAGCACTGCACGGCGCTGCGGCGCACGGCGCTTTGCGCGAGCGCGAGCTGTTCGCTCTGGGAACCGCGGGAGAGGTTGGCCACGCCCAGTACGGCCAGCACCAGAACCGCCGCGGAAAACAAAACCGGGATCAGCGGGCCGGCGGCGCCCCGTTTCCGCCCTGCAAATACCCTTGCCATCCTGTCCCCCCTCTATCCGATCGCGGACATAATGCCCATCAGCGGCAGCATGACCGAGAGCAGGATCATCCCGACGATCAGGGAGAGCACGGCGACGAGCACTGGCTCGAGCACGGAGAGGATTCCGGAAATCTTCCGTTCCACCTGCTCGTCGTAGCTGCGGGCAATGCTGCGCATAACGGTGTCCAGCGCGCCGGTCCGGAACCCTACGGTGAGCATGCGCGCGTTCACGCCCGAGAACATCTCCGCGCTGACGACGGCGTCGGAAAACCGCGCGCCGCCGTGCATATAATCCTGAATGCGGCGTATTTTCTCGCGCGTCCGCGCGTCCTCCACCAGCTCCAGCGTCATATCCAGCGCGCTGTCCACGTCCATGCCGCTCTCCAGCATGAGGGACATGGCGGAGGCGAACCGCCCGGACGCGATGGTCTGGCTCAGGCTGCGGAAAAAGAAGGCGTAGAGGGAGGCGAGCACGGCCCGGCCC
>CAJLRT010000163.1 GCA_905209135.1 uncultured Eubacteriales bacterium | reverse complement strand
GGCCGTATCCCACCGCCGCCTTTGCCAGCACAAAGCGAATGAACATCTTGAAAGCGGCCTCCGGGCGCTTCAGGTCGGCAAAGCTCGAACAGGTCTTGACGACGCCGACTGCGAAAAACAGGACCAGCAGCCCGTACCCGATGGCTTTCAAGGCCCCGTTGATGTCCAGCATGACCTGCCAGATTCCGCCGCCTTTGAAGGTCGCGGGATCCTGTGTGAGCAGCGTCCAGATTTCCGCCAGCTTGTCGTTCCATGTCCCAAGCGCAGCGTTTAAGTTGTCTATAATCCAGTTTCCGGCTGGTCACCTCCTTGAAAAAAATGAGGGGAGCGACCGGCGATGGGTGCTCCCCGGCTGAAAATATACAATCAGGCGGTGATGAGATCGAGGATTTCCCTGGCAAAGGTAATCACAAGCCCGCCGGCAAGAGTCAAGAAGCCCTGAGACCGCTGGGCGGGATCGTGGCCCTGAAAGGAAAGACCGACCTGCACGACGCCCCAGCCCAGAAGGATCAGGCCAATCGCGCGGATCAGGGAAAAGATAAAGTCGGACAAATTGTTGACTACGCCAAGCGGGTCGCTGGCAGCGAAGGCGGGAATAGAAAAGCAGCAGAAGCACAGCACCACGGCTGCATAGGCGGAAAAGCCGAGCCGCCCCTTCCTGTCAAGCGCCGGAGTGTTGGCGGGCCTAACGTTCTTCCCGGGGTTTTTCTTCAACACAAAAAAGTTCAGGGGTTTCTTCAGAAGCATTCCTCCAGTTTGCATTTTGATTAGCTAAAACTAACGTGTGCGGATGTTATGTGCATGGCGAAATGAACAGCACCCGCCCGCGGCAGATGCAGTTATGCGTTTAGAAAATCCTCCGGCTCCAGCAGTTCAAAATCGTCGTACCGGGCCGGGGTGTAGTCGAGGTCGTCTGCGGCGTCCTTTGCCTGCGTGTAGTCGTAGGGCGCAGCGCCGCCATCCTCGGTGAGCCGGATGTTGGGATGGCGCATGAGATCGTATTTGTCATCCATCATGGGGCGTTCCCCGCGGACAAACAGGATCGCTTTGCGGTTATCCAGCATCCGCACTTCGTCGGGGGCGAGAAGCTCCCGACCCGTCTGCTGGTCGTTGATGCTGAAACTGCCGTTTCGTCCGCGGCTGTGGCCGTAGGTATTCGTGTCCAACGTCTCCTTGCCCATGAGCTCGGAAACATACTTGTGGGTTTCCTTTTCGTTTCCGCCGAGATAGAGAAACTCGTCGCACAGGCCGACCAGCGATTCCCACTGCTCCTTGAACAGCGCCTTGATCTGCGCCATATTCTGCGCGATATAGCTGCAGAAGATGTTGCGGCTTCGCATGGTGGAAAGCCAGGGCAGGAAGTTGTCCGTGGGCAGGGCGATGTTCGGCGCTTCGTCGATGAGCAAGTGAACCGGTACCGGCAGCCTGCCTTTGTATTTCCGGTCGGCTACAAAATACAGCGTCTGGATGAGCTGCCCGTAAATCATCCCCACAAGGTAATTGAGGGATTTATCCGAATCCGGGATGCAGCAGAACAGGGCCACTTTTTCCTCGCCCATTTCCTCCAGATGGAGGTCGTCGGTGTAGGTGAGCCTTGCAATTTGCGGCAGGTTAAAAGCCGACAGCCGGACGCCGACGCTGATTAAGATGGATTTCAGCGTTTTGCCGGCGCCCATCTTAAAAATGTGGTACTGCTTGACAGCAATACTCTCCGGATCCCGCATCTCTAAACGGGCGAACAGGACGTCCAGAGGAGACTCGTATTCCTCATCTTCCTCCCGTACTTCCGCGGCGGCCAGCATCTCCATCACCGTGGCGAAGTTCTGTTCTTCCGGCGGCGCTTCATGCATGAGGTATAGGACGAGGGCCTGCAAAAGCGCCGTTTCCGATTTGGTCCAGAAGGGGTCGCTGCTCTGCGCCCCGGGCGGGGTGGTGGACTGAATGAGCGTTTCAATCAGGCGCAGCACGTCCTTGTCGTCGCGCACATAGGCGAGAGGATTGTAGCAGAAGGAGGCGTCGGGGTTTAACAGGTCAAACACCCGCACTGCATAGCCGTTGGCTTTCAGCGCTCCGCCTGTTTTGCGCAGGATTTCGGATTTTGGATCGCAGACGACCAGCGAACACGTCCCGCAGTTGAGCACATTGGGAATGGCGTAGGAGCGGCTTTTGCCCGCGCCGGATCCGCCGATGACCAACACGTTGGTGTTGCGTTTGTGCTTGTGGCCGTCCATCCCCATCTGGAAATGCTGGGTCAAAATGAGGTTTTGTTTGGGATTTTTCGTGTCCCGGTATCGCTTGGCGATCCGGTACACGTTGCCCCACCTGGCGGAACCGTGCTCCGCACCCCTGCGGTAATGCTTGCGGTTGGCAGTTGCGGCAAGGGCGACAACCGCATATCCCAGCGTGAAGAACAGCAGGCTGCGGGCGGAGTATTTCGTCCAGTGAACAGAAAAGGGGCTGTTCATGGAGGCGGAGAGCTTTTCCAGCAGATCCACAAGATTCATTCCGTCGCGCCAGCTTCCGGCGACCAACAGGGCGGCCCACCAGACGATGGGCAAAGGCAGGAGCCATACCCACCAGGAATTTTTTTCTGTAGCTATCCCGCTGAAGAGGCACCCACCCTTTCTCCACAGCAGAAAGATAAAACAATGCAGACGGTCTTGTCGGTTCCCCCTCCTTTTTCAATAAAACAAAAAAATCCCGGAGTCGATGGGAGAAAAAAACCCAAAGACTCCGGGCAAAGATCGTCGTTACACTTTATATCGTTCAGGTACACGCCGGTATTTCGCGCGGATGAGCTTTATGAGAAGGCGGTCAATGCCGCCGCAGCTTCGATCCGCCGCCAGATAGGCGTTTCGCATCCCGTTCAGGGACAGCGTGGCATACTGGTGTTCTTCGTCGCTCAGGTACAGCTTGCGCTTTGGCGCAGCGAGGGCTTTGTTCATAAGCGCCTGCAGTTTTCCGGACACTTCCGGGCCGATGGATCCCCGCGCGCTTTGAAGTGCTTTGACCAGTATGTTCCGGTCCCCGTAGGTCATTTTCACCAACCGCTGCCTTGTCATGGCGATTCCCTTCCTTCCGGCATTTAATCTTATTTTACTTTAATATAGCACAACGGCCTGCGAGAAGCTACTGCACAAAAGAAAACAAACGGAAAACGTTCAACGATCCGGCGCGTTCTCCGTTTTTGCTTTCGACGCCCTGGCGGGCTTGGGCGCCGCGACGGAGAATTCATCCGGCTGGATGGCCTGCTCCAGATCCCGGAAGGTCCTCTGGATATCCCGGTTGATGGAATAGGCGGCTCGTTTGACGTCGCCCAAAAAGGCGCGCTTGTCGTCCGCACTCATCTCCGCACAGTTTTTGCACACCGTATCGAAATGGAACGCAGAGGTATCCAGACCGAATTTCTGCGCGACCACATAAGCCGCGCAGTAAGCCTGGGCCGCATACGCCTGCCGATAGTAACCGCTGCCCACCGCGTCGAAGCCGGCGTGGGCCTGCTCGCGGGCGATGGCGCAGATGGTGGCGGTTTCATCCATCCCGTTGCGGACAAAGATGGTGCGCTGTCTCGGCACATACTGCGCCTGCACCCCTTGAGGAAGCTGGTCGGAAATCGCCAGCGGAACCGGACTGTTTTCTATCATGGCGGCGATAACCTCTTCGGGCAGATGCTGCTGAGGCGGCAGGGGCTGCGGTCCTCTGGTCTGAGAGATGTCGTAGGCCTTGGTGATGGTGGAG
>CAJLRT010000162.1 GCA_905209135.1 uncultured Eubacteriales bacterium | reverse complement strand
TACCTTCCGGCAGCCTACTCATATTTCTCAGGTACGCCTGGTGTTTGACAGCGAGCTGCCGCCCTATTTCCGGCGCGTCTTGACAATTTTGGAAAACAGTATATAATAAAGTACGAATTGCATATGCGGGGAGCTGGCCCAAGCCGGCTGAGATACGGGTAACTGGATCCGTGACCCTTGAACCTGATACGGATAATGCCGGCGTAGGGAAGACGTTTTCTGATTGTATATTCTCATGCGGGCAAAACCGTATGGGAATTTTACATGATAGGAGAATGGGCAATGACAAAGAGAACCAATCTGAACAAACTGGTGGAATGCGCGATTCTGCTGGCCGCTGCGGCTGTGCTCAGCTTTATCAAGGTGGTGGAAATGCCGCTGGGCGGTTCCGTTACGGCGGTCAGCATGCTGCCGATCGTTCTGGCCGGCTACCGCAACGGCTGGAAGTGGGGGCTGCTCACCGGCGTGACCTATTCCGTGTTTCAGATCATTATGGATATCGGCAAGCTCATGTCCTGGGGCCTGACGCCCGTGGTCTTTATCGGCTCGCTGGTGTTTGACTATCTGCTCGCGTTTGGCCTGCTGGGCATCGGCGGCATCTTCAACCGGAAGAAATACGGCATATTCTATGCCTGCGCGTTTACGCTGACCCTGCGCTTTCTCATGCATTTTCTGTCCGGCATTCTATTCTTCGGCTCGTTTGCGGGAGAGGGCTACTCGCCGCTTACATGGTCGATTGCATATAACGGCACCTATATGCTTCCGGAGCTGATACTCACCCTGATTGTCGCCTGGATCCTCACGCGCATACCGCACGTTGTGGAGGCGAAAGAATAACCCAGGCGATGCTCCGGGCCATGCCGTTTTGAAAGGAGCGAATCTATGGGAAAATTTGACGGAATTACGCTTATCAGCGACATCGACGGCACGCTGTTCTCCTCGCCGGGGACAATCCCGCAGGCGAATGTGGAGGCCACAGAATATTTCATGGCAAACGGCGGACGCTTTGCGGTGGCGACCGGGCGTTCCCAGGTCTCCATAGCAAAGAATTTTGACAAGTTTCGGGTAAACACGCCCTGTATCGTCCTCAACGGCACCGGACTTTACGACTATTCTCTCGGCGGCTTTATACTCAAGCGCATCTGCAACGACCGCCTGCGCGAAGTGACGGCGCGGACGCACGCTAGATTTCCGGGACTTACCTGCTATGTATTCACGGGCGAACGGATTTATACGCCCGGTCACGGCGAATACCAGGCGCAGGTAGAGGCGATCGAGGTGATGAAAAGCCGGATTGCGGACTTTCCCGAAATGGATCCGTACTGGCTCAAAAGCATATTTTACGCCGCGCCGGAGCAGCTCAAACAGGTGCAGGCATATGTAGACGAGCTGAACGACGGCTCCTTTGACACGGTTTACAGCGCCGACAAGATATTCGAGCTGATGCCCAAAGGCGCGAACAAGGGCACAATGATCCATGAGTACGCGAAGATCATGGACGTGCCGGTCGGCAACATCTGTGCGATCGGCGATTATTATAACGACCGGGAAATGCTGGCCGCTGCGGGTTTCCCTGCGGCGCCTGCCGGCGCGCCGGATGAGATCAAGGCCCTGGTAGATGTCCAGGTCTGCGATTGCCGGGACGGCGCGGTGGCCGACTTCATCCGCATCATTGAACAGAATCTGGCCCGGTTCCAGAAAAAAAATGTCGTATCCTGATACGGCATTTTTTTATGTCCTCGTTCCGCCCCTGTCGCGCGCCTGATAGTATACGCAGCTGTGATGGTCGGCAAGCTCCACGGCGGAATCCGTCAGCTTGTCGAACCCGCAGTATCCCTCTTTCTGAAATATGCAGTCCTCTTCGCAGCGAATAAATCCCATTACAAACTCACTCCTCGCTCCTATTTTTGCTGATTTGAAAAATAATATACAAATGCATGTGTATTTCAAAATGATTTAAGCAAAAATAATCACGGGAGGGGAGTACACATGAAAAAGAAATTCAGAACGCTTTTCGTGATCACATATTGTATGCTTGCGGTGATGGGGTTTGTAAAAACCGGCGTTTATCAGGGCTTGCCCAGGGTACGCCTGACCGGCCCGGTCTACGACAATGTGGACGACGTCATCAACTGTACCGGCACTGTCAAAGCTGCCAGTTACGGCGTATTTCCGGAAAACGCGTCCATGGTAACGAATGTATTCGCATCGGTGGGCGACCGCGTCAGAAGCGGCCAGCGCCTGGCGAGCGTGGATGTAAACGACTATGCCGTGAGCGCCTCCGCACCCGTCCTGCCCAACGCCGAAGCGCTGCTGGATGCCATCCGGCAGGGGGGCGCCAGCGGTCTGAACCTGTCCGGGCTGGAAACCCTGCTTCCTGCGCTCCAGGCGCAGGATTACGTTTCGGTTATTACCAAAAACAGCGTAATAACAGCTCCCGCAAGCGGCGTTATCACGCAGATCAACGCCCTGAAGGACAATTATGTGAGCGCCCTTGTGCCCATGTTTGTCGTCACGGATTTGAGCGATATGACTTTGGAGGTCAAAGTCAGCGAAAACAAAATCCATCAGATAGAAAAGGGGCAGTATGTGCGTATCAGCGGTTCCGGGTTCGACGGCCGCAGCTACGACGGCTATGTGGAGACCATTTCCCCCGTGGCAAAGACGGACCTGCTGAACCAGGATACGGCGTATGTCTCTGTCACAATACGGATACTGGAGCCGGATGACAAGATTGTCCCGGGATTTACCGCCAACGGCGCAATCTATATCGCGACGCGTGAGCATGTGAAAAAACTGGCGCTGGAGTGTATTCTGCAGGATGAGACGGGCCAGGAGTATGTGTTTGTGTACGAGGACGGGGCTGTGATGCGCCGGGATGTGACCTGCTCGTATACGTCGTCCGATTATGTGGAGGTCATAGGCATAGAACCGGACGAGCTCGTCGTCTACGCGCCGGAGGGGAATCTCAAAGACGGGCAGTCCGTACTGCTGGAAGAGGATTGGCGGGTATGGTAATCGACAGTATATGCATGGCTTTCCGCAATCTCTACCGCCATAAACTGCGCACGTTTCTGACCGTGCTCGGCATTATCATCGGCACCTGTTCCGTCGCCACAATCTACTCGGTCGGGACCGGCGGCCGGCAGCAGATTGTCGGTGTGTTTAAAACTTTCGGGATCGACGGGCTTGTGATCTCCGCCCCCAGCTCCGCCGCCGGCGTCTCCACCAGGAGCCTGACAATGCAGGATATTGCGCTGGTAGAGAACAACCTCAAGGAAGTGAGCGCCGCCATGCCCGTTCTTATGGAGCCGGTTAAGGTGGGCATTCATAAATTCAGTACGGATGCGTACGCGCTGGGCGTTGGCGAACAGAATTCCGGCATTGCCGGTATTGTTCCGAAGTACGGCCGCGGCTTTACGGTAAACGATATAAACACGGCCGGCCGCGTATGTATTGTGGACACCGAACTTGCCCGCCGCATGTACAAGCGGGAGAACATCGTGGGCAAACAAATTGAACTGGCAATTTCCGGTGTGCAGACTCCCTTTACCGTTGTGGGCGTTGTGGAAAATGCGGATTCTACCATAGGCTCCCTGGTCGGCGCATTTGCACCGACGCTGATTTACGTACCCTATACGACCGTTATGGAACAGACAGGGGAGGATTCGTTCGAGTCCTTCGCCGTACAGCTTCAAAGCGACGCCAGCGTCAGCATCTCCAAGGAAAAAATCATATCGCAGCTCGAATACAGCAACG
>CAJLRT010000161.1 GCA_905209135.1 uncultured Eubacteriales bacterium | reverse complement strand
CGACCACCGAGATCTACACTCTTTCCCTACACGACGCTCTTCCGATCTCGCAGCCGAACAGGGCGATCAGTCTGCCCTCCTTGTAGCCGCGGATTGTTCGGAGCACGTTTTCCAGGCCGTCCGGCGTGTGCGCATAGTCAATTACCACCTGGAACCCAAGCCCCGTGTCAAGCGCTTCCATCCGCCCCGCCACGCCCGCAAACGCCGCCACGGCATCCAGAATCCCGGGAAGCGGCAGCCCCAGGCTGTGGCAACCCGCAATGGCCGCAAGCGAGTTGTACACGGAGAACAGGCCCGGCACGGGGTAGGAAACGGCATATCGGCCGCCTGCGTGGACAAGCGTGTACTCCACGCCGGCCCGGCGCTGCACGACGTCCTCCGCAAGATACTCGGCGCCCAGCCGGCGTCCGTAGGTGACGCTTCCCCCCGCACACCGTTCCAGAATCGCGTACCCCGCGCTGTCGTCTATATTGACAACGCCCCGGTCCGCCTGCACAAACAGCCGCTTTTTGGCCTCCAGATACGCCTCCATACTCCCGTGGTAATCCAGATGGTCGCGGGTGAGGTTTGTGAACACGGCGAGCTCAAACCGGATGGGCTCCACCCGTTTCTGGGCCAGCGAATGGGAGGACACCTCCATGACAAGGTACTCATAGCCGCTCTGCGCAGCCCGCGCCATTTCGGCGTAGAGGATCTGCGGAATCGGCGTGGTATAGCCAGTACTGCTCCGGTCCGCGCCCACGGCGTCGCCGTTGGTGCCGATCAGGCCGCACGTCATGCCCATGGAACACAGGATATGCCGGATGAGCGTGGTCGTTGTCGTCTTTCCGTTTGTCCCCGTCACGCCGATCACTTTCAGCTTATCCTGCGGGTTGCCGTGGAAATTGGCAAAGACGAAAGCCGTCGCCTGCCGCAGATCCGCGCAGCGGAGCTGAAGAATGTCCTGCGCCGCAAACTCCGCCACCAGCGCGCAGCGGGCGCCGTTGGCCCGCGCGGCCGCAACCTGCAAAGCAATGTCCTCCGGTTCCCGGCTTGTGCACAGGAACAGGCTGTTCTCCTCCGCCTTTTCCGGCTCGGTCGCAACCGTGCTGACCTCGCCTGCCGGGAGCGTCCCGGCAAGGTCCGCCCGCCAGTTCTCCCTGCGCCCCGCGCCGGGATACTGCACCGCCGTCATTTGCACATCCTTTAACAGCTGCGACAAAGTCAAAGGACTTCAACTCCAAAACCTGCGTCAGTCTAGTCATCCGTAGTAGTTTTAGAGCGGAACTCGACCGTAACGACGGTTCCCGCGCCGACGACGGTTCCCGCCGCCGGGCTCTGGGACACGGCGTAAACGCCCGCATCGTAGGGGTCCTTGCCCACTATTTTTATATTGAGCCCAAGGTTCACAAGCTCTGTATTCGCGGCGGACGCCGTCATATCCTCCAGGTTCGGCACAGTGATACTGTCGTCCGGTACGCTGCCGTTGGTGTACAGAATGACTGTTCCGGTATACGGAATCGTCTGCCCGTAGGCGGGAATCTGCATTTCCACCGTGCCGTCGCCGCCGATCACCTTTGTGCCGAGTCCCATGCGGCTCAGGGTTGTGCGCGCTTCCGCGCTTGTATAGCCGGTAAGCTGCGGTACGGCGACGTCCTGCTCCGCCAGCTCTTCTTCCGTGAACTGCGGCGCCACGTCGAGATAGGTCATAACCTCTTCCATGAGGTTGCTGATAATGGGACCGACGATCGTCGCGCCGTAGAACGGGACGACGCCCGGCTCGTCGAGCAGAATCAGCATCGCCACCTGCGGGTCGTCGGCGGGTGCGAAGGCGATAAAGGAGGAGATATGGTCATACGTCCCGTCCTCGTTTTTCTGGTCAATCTTCTGCGAGGTGCCCGACTTGCCGCAGACGCGGAAGCCCTTGACATAGGCGTTGCGCCCGCCGCCGTCGGCCACAACCACCTCCATCATGGAGGCGACCTTGTCGGCCGTCGTTTCAGAAATGGGCTGTTTGACGACGGTCGGCTCGAACGACTTGACCACGTTGCCCTCCGCGTCTATAATCTCGCTGACCACATACGGTTTCATCAGCTTTCCGCCGTTGGCGATGGAACTGACCGCCGTAATCAGCTGAATGGGCGTTACCTTGAACGTCTGTCCGAACGAAATCGTGGCCAGCTGCACCGGGCCGATCGCGTCCTTGGCATGGAAAATGCCCACGCCCTCGCCCGGCAGGTCGATGCCGGTGCGCTCGCGCAGCCCGAAGCCGGTCACATAATCGTAGAACGTGTCGCCGCCGATCAGCGCGCCGATATCCATAAACGCCGGGTTGCAGGAGTTGCACAGCGCCCGCTGGAAATCCTCGCTGCCATGACCGCTGCGGTTTGCGCAGTGGATGATTGTTCCGGCAATATTCCGGTAGCCGTTGCAGTAGAACGTGCTGCTGTCGCTTACCTTTTTTTCCTCAACCGCAATCGAGCTCGTTATGGTCTTAAAGGTAGAGCCCGGCTCGTACTGGTCGGTAACGAGCACGTTTTTCCACAGCGTCTCCAGCGCCTCCGCGCGCGCGTTGGCGTACTCGTCTCCCTCGAGCTTGGAGAGTTCTTCCAGGGTTTTCTCGTCCGTTATGGTGAACGGTGCGTTGAGGTCGAAGTCCTGCTCCACAGCCATGGCGAGAATGCCGCCCGTCTTCACGTCCATCACAATGCCCGCGGCGTATTTGCCGACCAGGTTGTCTATGTACGCGGCCTCCAGCCGTTTTTCCAGATAGTGCTGAATCGTCTCGTCAATGGTCAGGACAAGACTGTTGCCGTCTTTCGCCTCAATGTATTTTTCATATTCGACCGGCATGTCGGTGTTGTTGGCGTTTTTGGCCGCGATCACGCGCCCGTCCTCGCCCTTGAGATACTCCTCATACTGCGCCTCCAGCCCGGCCAGCCCCTGGTTGTCGCTGCCTACAAAACCGATGACATGCGCCGCGAAGTCATTGTACGGGTAGTAACGCTTCGGGTCGTCTAGAATGGATATGTACTGCCCCAGATCGTTGCTGCTCACAAATTCGCGCACCTGGTCCGCCACGTCCTTTTCCACGCGCCGGGCGATGACGTCGTAAGCGGTATTCTTTGCAAGCGACTTTTCCACAGTCTCCTGTTCAATCTCCAGAATAAGCGGCAGATAATTGAGTATGACCTGGCGCACTTTTTCATCCGTAATAATCGAGGGCGCGAGCACGATTTTGTAAGCCGTGGCGCTGATGGCGAGCGCCTTGTAATTGCGGTCGTAGATCGTGCCGCGCTTGGCCGAGATGGTAATGTCCCGCGTCTGCTGTGAGATAGCCTTCGCCTGGTATTCCTCGCCTTTTACAATCTGGATATGGAACAGCTTCCCTGTAAGCAGGACAAAAACGAGGACGATTGCGCTCATCATGATCACAATGCGTTTTGACATAGGAATTGTTGGCCCTTTCGCCATCTGCAGCATCCTCCTCCGGGTAAACCCTGTCCCCAATACTTTCTCTTTTACAAGGGAAAGCCGCTGTTACATAGCAGAACAGCGGTGTTATAATCGTAGCCGATATCCCAACAGCATCTCCATACTATATGTAGACACGGGTCAGCTCAAATATTCCAAAATCATGGCAAAGTTTCGAAATAGCCCGCCGAAAAATCCGTCGCCGCCGCTGTTGTCTATAACCTCCGCCCTGTCCTCATTTTCCAGGTTTACATAGGACACCTGGTACTGCTCAATCTTGCGCATGCCGAGCTTGCCGGAGGCGATCTCCTCCACCG
>CAJLRT010000160.1 GCA_905209135.1 uncultured Eubacteriales bacterium | reverse complement strand
GTTGTGAGGGCGTTTACAACCGAACAGGTGAGCCGAGCGTGACTTTTTGCGAAAAGGAGGAGCAAGGGAGCGGGCGGACGGCTTATTTTTGCAAAAAAAATAAGCCGGAGCAAAGCGGACTTTGCTCCGACGTGGTGGGCCATCAGGGACTCGAACCCCGGACCGACCGGTTATGAGCCGGGAGCTCTAACCAACTGAGCTAATGGCCCAGACAGCACAGCCATTTTATCTTACCATACGTACTTTTAAATGTCAACAAATCCGGCGCAGTTTTTCTGCCGCAAGCCGGGGGCGCAGGCGGGATTACAGGTGCAATTTTCTCGTGATTTCGTCCCGCAGGCTCTGTCCTTTGAACAGTATCAGCCCCACAACGTAGACGACGCTGCACATCACGCAGATGACGCTGGGATAAATCACGTGCAAAATGCCGGTGCACAGGAATATAATGGGGATGATTCCGAGGACCGCGTCCACAATAATGTAGATGATATAGTCGTTGATCGGGATATTCATCACTTTGCCGACCACAAACATCGACGCGATGGCGACGGTGCAGAGGATGGGAAATACATAGTCGATCGACCAGCCGTGCCAGCCCAAAGCGACGTCCCAGATCACGGCAAGCGCCAGCATGATACAGAGCTGCCAGATGATATTTTTCATAATATCCGATTTTTTCAAATACCCCACGCCGACCGATATGCAGGCGCTGCCGATGCCGAACACCACAAACAGCGACCACCACGCGCTCGTCGGGACCATGATATTGATCGCGACGCAGACAATTGCCGCCGTAATCGCGATAAAGAGCATGAGCCGGAAAATAAAGCCCGTTTTCTTGTCAGGCCGGTCCGCAAGGCTGGGAAATATATTTTTCTCGTCCGGTGCGCCGCGCAGATCTCCCTGGCAGAGCGGGCAGACCTCCTGCGCGCCGGTAACGGATACTTTGCACTTTGGACAGTATTGCATGGGTATTCTCGCCTCTTTCAGTTGCTGCGGATTTCTACATCCAGCCCCTGCCCGGTCAGAAGCCGGAAGAAGTTGCGCTGGACGTCGGTCTCCGCCATCATGGAGGTAAAGCTCATGGCCAGCCTGTCCCCATAGGAACAGATGGACAGGTGCATGTGCGGCGTGCCCGCGAACACGTCCACAAGTTCGATATACGGGCTGAGCTTCTCGTCGAACGGGAAACGGCCGACGTTGGACAGCACCATTGTCTCGCTCTTTTTTGCGGAATTGCGCGCAAGGCGCATGGCAAAATTCTTCAGCGGCAAGGGCGCGATTCTCAGGAACAGGTTGCGTTCGAGCGCAATCTGGTTGTTGAGCCGTTCGCTCAGCCGCGCGCCGGACAGCTCGGAGCGGAAGTCCGCGGCGACCTTCGCGATGATCGAGTCGAGCTCGGCCGGACAGTTCTGAAAGTCATACTGCGTAAAGGCGTTGCCGAAAAAGTTCCGGGCTGTGGCAGACGGGAACTCCTTGCGCAGGTTGACCGGGACGTTGAGGACGACCGGGTATTTGCGCTTACGCACAGGCATATCCATATAAATCGCCTGCATCAGATAGGCGCTGAGCAGCACGGTGAGCGTCGTCCCGTGCGCCTTGGCGATCTTGAGCAGCTCGGAGCAGGAGGCGATCCCCTCTATGACGCGGTAGCGGTAGGGCTTGGGCCTGGACCCGCGCAGCCAGTAGGCCTTGCGCGGGTTTCGGAATTTCATGCTCTTCCCCTTTTCCCCGTAGCGGCGGAAGCTGTCCTCTTTTCGGTGCGAGGTGGACGCGTCGTAGTCGAGCAGGGGCGGTTCGTCCTGAAACTGGGCGGGGTGGCGGTAGGTGACGTAGTAATAGATAATCGTGCGCATAAATTCAAATGCGCCGGCCCCGTCGGTCAGGGCGTGAAAGACTTCCAAATTGATTTTTCGGCCGTAATAGGAAATATCGAACAGCGGCGTCTTTTTCCCGCGGTTGTACAGCGGAGAGCAGACGGGCCGGTCCTCCTCGTGTACCTGCGGGATAAAGTCCCCCCGCTCCAGATAATACCAGAACAGCCCGACGCGCAATACGAACAGAAAATACGGGAACCGGCGCAGCGCCGCGTCCAGCGCGCGCTGCAGGCAGCCGGGATCCACATACTCCTTCAATTCGCAGGAGACGCGGAACACGCCGGTGTCCCGCTTATCGCTTGTGGCCGGAAATATTTTACCCGCATTGTCCAGGCGCATCCATTCCACGTGCCTGTCTTGGGTCATGCGTCATCATCCTCATCCAAAAATGCCCGGATCGCCCGGTACGCGCACTTGACATGGGCAAACCCCGGGCCAAGGCTGAAAAAGCCGTGCAGCGCGTCCTTCATACGGTACACGCGCACGCGGTTGCCCGCGCGCGCAAGACGGCGGCCGTACTCCTCGCCCTCGTCGCGCAGAGGATCGTACTGCGCCGTCAAAATCAGCGTTCTCGGCTGACAGCGCAGGTCCTCCGCGAGCAGCGGCGCGAAATAGGGGCTCTCCAGATCGGCTTCGCTGCGCATATACAGCGCCATATAGTCCTGAATCTTCTTTGACGTAAGCAGATAATCCGTGCCGTTTTCCCGCACTGAATCAAACGGTGAGTTCTCGCTGTGGTCGTTATACGTCGAGGGATATACCAGAATCTGCCGCGCGACGGAAAACTCGCCCCGGTCGCGCGCGAGCAGCGATACGGCGGCGGCGAGATTGGCGCCCGCGCTGTCGCCGATAAGCGTGATCTTGCCGGGAAAGAACACGCGCCATGCGTCATAGTCCTGCAGCAGCGTTTTCGCAACCGCGTAGCAGTCCTCCAGCCCGTCCGGGAACCGGTGTTCGGGCGCGAGCCGGTACTCCACCGAAATGACCTTGCACCGCATATGCTCCGCGAGCTGGTGGCACACGGCGTTATAGGTGTCCACGCTCTCGGTGACCCAGCCGCCGCCGTGAAAAAACAGCAGGGTATCCGTACCGTCGTCCTGCTGCGGCGGGTAGATGCGGGCCAGAATCTGCCGCCCGTCTACATACACTTTATGGTCCCACAGCCGGTACATGGGCTTAAAAGGCGCTTTGATCCCCTTTTTGACCGAGCGCTCCAGCCGGTAGGTCTTTTTTACGTCCAGATCTGGGTAAGACAGCGCCCTGAGCACCATACGCGCAAGATTGTGGATGGCCATAATTCACCTGTCCCCATCGTTGTGCCCGCACGCGGCGGGCCGTTTATTTTTTAGACGTAAGTATTCTTATAAGTCCTCATAAATGTTTATGGTACCATGATAAAATAGCTTAAAGCCGAGGTTTTCAGCATATTTTTATTTTTCTTTCCGTCTTTTTATAAGGTTGTTTTTTAAGACTGGGCACCATTTCAACACCATAAATAAGAAAAGCAAAGGGTGATGTTATCATGCCCACAAAGGCAATTTAGAATACCTTTGTTGTATGCACTATGTTACGCATTGATTCATTAAGCCTTGCAAGAAAAGGCTTTACAGACACTAAAACTGATGCGGTGATGTGTTTATAGCTTTTCCCTTGTGAAAAATTCCGTAGCAAGCATAGGAACGGGTGACCCTTTCCGTAAAAATCACACATTACTATCTGCGACAGTAAGAGAGTTTTTCGATTGTTGGAAATATCTCGATCCCTCCAAGTAAATAACAATTTTCAAACTACATATTACGCTTATTTATCTTCCTTTGTAATAATTATTTTTTGAATTTTTTTAAACTAATATGGCACAACTAAAAACAACTTTCGCAGGATTAGCACTTGAGAACCC
>CAJLRT010000159.1 GCA_905209135.1 uncultured Eubacteriales bacterium | reverse complement strand
ATCTCTGGCGCTCGGCTCCAGGCAGGAGGGCGTGGTCGTGCGGCGGTACGCGGACCGCGTGGAATACCTGATTCAATTCGAAGGCGACCGCGCGTTTTCAGGGTATACGCTCACCTCGGACGAGGACGGCGTAACCGTTGCGTTCCCCCTGCCCCGGCGCGCTTCGGAGGGCGCGCAGCCGCTGGCGGGAATGAACATCGCCCTGAACGCAGGCCACGGCCGGCATTCGGGCGCGCCCGGCCCGCTCGGGACGGCCGGTTGGGTGGAGGACGACTTTAACCAGGACGTCGTCAACCGCACCCGCGACTATCTGGCGGCCATGGGCGCGTCGGTGACGACGATCAGCGATTACGAGGACCCCAAGGACATTGAAGATGTGGTGCGGGAATACCAGGCGGACCGGTACGACGTCGCCGTCTCCGTGCACTTCAATTCCGTGGCGGAGTCCGCCGACCCCGCCCGCGTGTCCGGCACCTGCGCCTACTACGCCTATCCCAACGCGCGGCGGCTTGCAAAGGTCCTTACGGACAGCGTCTGCGACGCGGCGGAAATGGAGAACAACGGCGTGCTCCGGGACAGTTTTTATGTGACGCGCACCTATGCCTGCCCGTCCGTGCTGATGGAAATGGGCTATATGTGCAACCCCGCCGAGTACGACCGCATGTGCGAGCCCGAAACGCGCGACCGGCTTGCCCGCGGCCTTGCGGACGGAATCCTGCAATATTTGCAGGGATAATCTGCGCCCGCCTCTTGCAATAGGCGCTGAATCTGTGTATAATATAAAGGTTAAAACACAGTTTGGAGGATGGAATCAGATGTCGGGACATTCCAAGTGGAACAATATCAAGCACAAAAAGGAGAAAACAGACGCCCAGCGCGGGAAGATCTTCACCAAAATCGGCCGTGAGATCACCGTCTGCGTAAAGGAGGGCGGTCCCGATCCCACGATCAACTCCCGGCTCAAGGATATTATAGCCAAGGCAAAGTCGAACAACGTGCCCAACGACAATATCGAGCGTATCATCAAGAAAGCGGCGGGTACCGGCAATACGGAAAACTACGAAGATATCGTGTACGAGGGCTACGGCCCCGGCGGCGTCGCGGTCATTGTGGAGACGCTGACGGACAACCGCAACCGCACCGCGGGCGACCTGCGCCATTATTTTGACAAATTCGGCGGCAACCTCGGCCAGACGGGCTCCGTGTCCTGGCAGTTCCAGCGCAAGGGCCTGTTTGTCATCGAAGCCGAGGGCGTGGACGAGGACGCGCTGATGGAGGCCGCGCTCGAGGCCGGCGCGGACGATTTCGCGGGCGAGGGCGAGGCGTTTGAGATCACCTGCGCTCCGGACGATTTCGGCGCGGTGTACGACGCGCTCGAACAGGCCGGGTACGCCTTTGCTTCCGCGCAGGTGGAGCGCATCCCCGACAACTACATCAAGCTCGAAGGCGAGACGGACAATAAAAACATGCAGAAACTGCTGGATATGCTCGAGGACAACGACGATGTGCAGAACGTCTACCACAACTGGGAGGAAACCGAGCAGGAGTGAGTTTTTTTTCGGAAAGGCATCTTGCATTCGCTGTCGCGATGTGTTATAATGTCTTCTGTTACTGATAATTCCGGGTGTGGCGCAGTTTGGTAGCGCGCTACCTTGGGGTGGTAGAGGCCGTGGGTTCAAGTCCCGCCACTCGGACCACGGGTGAGTCCCATAAGGACTCACCCTTTTTTTGTTATCGGCTTTTCTTGACGATTATGGTATAATGCTTTAAAGATAGGTGGTGAAACTTTTGAAAGCAAATAGAAATACGGACAAGCAGTCTTTTGCTGAACAGCATCCAAGGTTAAATTTTTTATTAGGGTTAGGATTACTTCTATTCCTTGTTGGCGTACTTATTTTTGTCGTATATACTGCTGGCAAATACATCATCGTTGGCGTAACTACTGCCGCAAATTGGTTGACCTCCCTTACCTCAAAACTTGATGCGGTTGTTATAGTTGCTTTGATTACTGGATGTGTTTCTATTATCGGCGTTTTGATAAGCTCCATTGTTGCAAAACGCATCGAGTTTAACCGAAGTCGACAAGAATATCTTGCAAAAAAGCGAGAAGAACCTTATGGACAGTTTGTTGATATGATTTACAAAATTCAGCAGAACACCAAAAAGGAAGGTAGCTATACGGAAGATCAAATGCTATTTGACATATCACAATTTTCAAAGCAAATTACTTTGTGGGGCTCTTCAAATGTTGTAAATAAATGGGTTGAATTTCGAGAAAATGGTTCCAATCCAGAATTTGCACAAAAGAACCTGTTGGTACTGGAAGATATAATGAATGAAATGCGTAAAGATCTTGGACTAAAGAAAACAAAGAAGGGAAATCTTCTTGCATTCTTTGTGAATGACATTAAGACTGCAATAAAAAAAATATAAAATAATATTACTCAAATCCCCGAAGAATACTTTCCGCCGGGTAAAACTCTTGCTGACTGCTCGAAAACCATTGATATGACCGTGTTTTTCCAAGTCCTATAATTACACACTCACTAGTCGGGAGCCTCGACGCGTAGTTTGCGTTCGTGGCTTTCTTTTTTGCCCGTATTTCGGTGATCGCATAAAAGCGGCGGCTTTTTTAACCGGCTGGGCGCAGGATACCCTGTGCCAAAAAAAAGAAAAATATATATGACTAATATTGACAAATTACGCCATAATTGTTATAAATGATATATCGGTATACAAAATATTTTAGAGTGGGAGTGTGTATATGGTATCAGATGCCTCCACGATGAAAATTGATATGGCGGATTTTGAGCTCATCCCGGAAGCGCGGCGCGTGTCGTCCGGAAGTGCGATCAATATCAGCCCCAGCGGATATGTGTCGCTCAATAAGTATCTTATGGAAGAGATATCCGCGCGCATGGATACGTTTAAACTCGGATTCGCCTGCCATAAGCAGGACAAACGGATTCTTCTGCTGTTTCCGACGGATACGCCCAACTACACGTTCCCGTCCGGCGGTTCGCGCAGGGATCCGGCGTTTACGCAGTCGCTGGTGCAGGACGGCATCGCGCTGCCGGCCCGCTATGCCGTAGCGTGGAACGAGCAGGCCGGCGCCTGGGTTGGCGTGCTGACCGGCGAGCGGGTACAGGATTCTCTGGCCGCCTCCCTGAAGGCGGGTCAGCAGCCGAAAGG
The DNA here is from genome assembly GCA_905209135.1 of uncultured Eubacteriales bacterium. Classification (GTDB taxonomy): domain Bacteria; phylum Bacillota; class Clostridia; order Oscillospirales; family UMGS1783; genus UMGS1783. The sequence goes on along the minus strand of CAJLRT010000159.1, from coordinate 591 downwards.
GAAGCGGAAATGAGCAGTTGGTCGGAGTACCAATTCCAGGTGGCGAACCGTTTCATCTCGCAGCAGGTGCGCCGCTACGGCCGGCATATGGATGAGATCGAGTGCATGCAGGAGGGTTGGCGGGCGTTTCTGTATGCCCGGCGGACCTACCGGAAAGTGGCGGGCTGCTGCAACTTCGCAGTGTATGCGGAGTATGCCGTCCGTGAGGCGCTGGATCTGATGCGCTACCGCAGAAACCAGCGCATTCGGCTGGAAAGCCCGTGTTCATTGGACATGAGTTATGAAGACGGCAATGAAACAGTGGGCGCGCGCCTTGCCCGAAAGGTTGGCGACTGCGCCAACTCCATTGCGCTGTGGGATTACGCGCAGCGTCAGGGCTCGGTGAAATACCGCATTCTGAAGCAGTTGTTTTACCAGTTTGAAGATTGGGAAATCATAGAAGAAAACAACCTTACCCCGGATACCTATTATATGCTGTTGGAGGAAATACAGGAGGCATTTGTGGAGTGGCAGGCCATGTGAGCGCGTTCCGCGGCATAATAATATATGTATAATGGGCATGATCGTGGAAATAAAAAGCCGACTGCTTTT
>CAJLRT010000158.1 GCA_905209135.1 uncultured Eubacteriales bacterium | reverse complement strand
AGGCCGGCGTGCGAGCCGATCAGGTTGACGGGGATGCCGGGATAGGCCACGCCGTTGCGCCCCTGGTCGTAGGCGCGGCCGGTCGTGAATACGGCGAAAGAGCCGGCAAACACGACTTTGCCCGTGGTGGCGATGCCGGCGGCCGTGTTGACCATGGACGACTCCGCAATGCCGCAGTCGATGAACCGCTCCGGATATTTTGCGCGGAATGTGTTGGAATAGGTGGCTTCCGCAAGGTCGGCGTCCAGCGCGACGACGTCAACGCCTTCGTCGGCCAGCTTTACAAGGGTCGTCCCGTACGCTTTTCTCGTTGCTATATCAGCCATTGCACTTGCCCTCCCATTCTTTTAGCTGCGCGGTGAGTTCTTCCACCGCGGTATTGTAATCCGGCTCCTTGGGCGCGCTGCCGTGCCACTTGACCTGGTTTTCCATATAGGAGACGCACTTGCCCTTCGTCGTCTTTGCGAGAATGGCGGTCGGGCCGTCGGTATAGGCCTCCGCGGCGCGGAAGGCGCTCTCGATCTGGTCGTAGTCGTGCCCGTCGATTTCAATCAGGTTGAACCCGAACGCCCTGAGCTTTTCGTTGATGGGGTAGGGGGACATGACCTTGTCGACCGGGCCGTCGATCTGCAGGTTGTTGTTGTCTACGATCACGCACAGGTTATTGAGTTTGTAATGGTTGGCGAACATGAACGCCTCCCAGACTTCGCCCTCCTGAATTTCACCGTCGCCTACCATGGCGTACACGCGGTAGCCCTTGCCGCTGAGCTTGCCGGCCATGGCGATCCCGTTGGCGGCGGCGATGCCCTGGCCGAGCGAGCCGGTCGTCATATCCACGCCGGGGGTCAGTTTCATATCCGGATGCCCCTGCAGGATGGAGCCGGGCTGGCGCAGGGTTTTCATTTCCGACTCCGGGAAAAAGCCCTTAATGGCCAGCGTGGCGTACAGAATCGGCGCGGCGTGTCCCTTGGACAGCACGAACCTGTCCCGGTCGGGGTAGTGTGGATTTTTCGGATCGACGCACATCTGCTTCTGGTAGAGGTATGTGATGATATCCGCGGCTGAAAAGGAGCCCCCGGGATGGCCCGCCTGCGCGGAATAGACGCCTTCTATTGCAAGCATACGCGCTTTTGTGGCAATGGCATGCAAATGGAATTTTTCCTGTGCGGTCATATTACGTCCTCCTCTGTTTGTATTCAAAAATATTATAAACGAAACGCCTCTCAAAATCAAGGACAACCTTTTTGTTTGCCGCGCGCGGACTGCGCCCGCCGCAGGGACGGAGACTGCGGGGCAGATACGCATTTTTCATAAAAAGGCTTGCGCGAACGGCGTCGAAGTGTTATACTATTTGCGAAAATATACAGAGTAAACGGTGAGCGTTAAGTGCTGCGGGATGGGAAGTTGCCCGCGGACGAAAGCCGAAAGGCTGCGGTGAGCCGTTGCGTCCGCTGTATGGTGATTGGGCCGGCAGGCCCAATGTAGAAACAGTTGGGCACATGCTTTTGCATGTGCCTCCTCATGAAGAGTAACCTCTTTTTGCGGGGATGGTTGTAGATTTTCGTAAAAAGGAGGTTTTTTTATGTCCAAAACAAGAGAACGTCTGGTAAAACTCATTCTGTCCGCCGTGATGATCGCCCTCTCCATCGCCATGACGCGCCTGCTGCCGCAGGAGATGGTGCTCGCCCTGTTCGGACAGACGCCGCTGACTGTGCGGCTGGGACTGGGCCTGATCCCTGTCTACTTTGCGAGCATGGCGCTCGGCCCCGGCTGGGGCGCCGCGGTCGGCGGGCTTGCAGATTTGCTCGGGTATTTCGTCAACCCGTTCGGCGGCGCGTTTTTTCTTCCCATAACGCTCGCCGCGGCGCTGACTGCCGCAATCCCCGGCCTTGTCACCGGCCGTTTCGGCCGCGGTTTCGGCTCGGTCGCCTGCGCCGTGTACGCCGCGGGATTCAGCTCCTGCGTCATCACGACCTTTTTGCTGGAGATTCTGCTTTCAACCCCGTTTTTCGTCCTGTTCTGGCCGCGGCTTGTCTCCATGCTCATTATGAACGCCGTGTACGTGGCCGTCGAGTACGCGCTCCTGCGTGCGTTTGGCGCCATGGGCGCGCTGCAGAAGCTGCGTCCGCTTTCAAAAAGCTAGCTGGTTTTTCTTAAACTTTTTGAAATTTTTATGAAGCGATATTTTTTTCGCTTTGCCGTTTGCGGCGGATATCCCATGCTGGTTCTCGGAGTTTTATTTGTTTTGCATGGGGTGTCCGCCGCGCTTTTTGTTGCATTTGCCCAAACAGAATCGCCCGGGCGCGGCGGCTTGAAAAATCATCCTTTTCAAGCGCCGAAAACATGAGCGCCGGGCGGTTGCATTTCGAAAACGGAAATGCTATAATCTGAACAAAGCGGCCACAGCCAGAATGCGAACTGCATAGTATTGACAAATTGAAGGAGTGTGCGTAAATGGCGACATTCAACGGAAAAGAGTACGGCAAGCAGGATTTGTTGCGTCGCGTAAACAATATGAAAAACATCGCGCAGGTGCGCTCGTCCACGATCAATGCGGGCAAGCCGGGCGGCATCAAGGTGTTCGATATCACCTCCGGCCAGCTTGAGTTTACCGTGATGGAGAGCCGCTGCCTGGACATTGTGAGCCTCAAATACAAGGGGCTTCCCTATAACTTTCTTTCCAAGGTGGGGCCGGTCAACGCCGCGATCGCGGACAACAACGGCAAGAATTTTCTGCGGGCGATATCGGGCGGCATGCTCTACACCTGCGGCTTTTCCAACGTCGGCAACCACTATGCCAACGAGGAAGAGGGCGACAGCATTTTCCACGGCCGGCTGCGCTATATCCCGGCGGATAACGTGTCCGCGTTCGAGCGCTGGGAGGGCGACGAATACGTCGTCGGCGTCTGCGGCGAAATGCGCGACAACGGCCTGTTTTTTGAGGACTGCGTCCTGCGCCGGAGCATATCCACCGCCCTGGGCAGCAAGACCATAGCCATCCGCGACGAAATAGAAAACGAGAGTTTCTATACCGCGCCGTTTATGTTTATGTACCATGTAAACGTCGGGTTCCCGATTCTGGGCAAAGGCGCGAAAGTGTATATCCCGAGCAAAAAGGTGCAGGCGCGCAATGCGGATTCAGAGCCGCTGATCGACGAGTGGATGAACATCACCGAGCCGGTGGACGGACAGCCGGAAAACGTGTTCGCGCACGACCTGTACAAGGACGAAAACGGCGATGTTTACGCCTGCGCGTACAACGTGGAAAACGAGCTCGGCCTCGGCATCAGGTTCCGCTACGGCATGTTCCCCAAAATCATTGAGTGGCGCTCGATGGGCTCAACGGACTATTCGCTCGGCATTATGCCCGCAAACTGCCTTGCCGGCGGCAGGCAGGCCGAGCTGGACGAGGGCGACCTGCGCTATCTCGCGCCGTTTGAAAAAGTGCAATCCGGCGTGGAGATTACGGTGATGGACAGCCGGGCGGACTTCGACGCGTTCATGGCGAAAGTGGCGACCTGTGTAGAATAAAACCGGGTTTGCCCTGTCCAAAATCGCGGCGCGGCGGTATATATGGATATGAGGCCGACGCGGCGCGGCATACACATGTGTAATACCCTGCATAGGGATACAGTACATATAATAAAAAGGAGATAGAAGAATATGGCAAAGAAAGTCGCATTTGTAACAGGCGCAAGCAACGTTACCGGCAAGGCTATTGCGATTGAGTTCGCGAAAGCCGGCTACGACGTAGGGTTCACCTACACCTCCAACGAAGACGGCGCGAAGAGAACGCAGAAAGAGATCGAAGCGCTGG
>CAJLRT010000157.1 GCA_905209135.1 uncultured Eubacteriales bacterium | reverse complement strand
TCCAAGTCAAAAATACATAGTTTAAGCATAAAAATCCCCATAGAAAATATGATTTCTAAGCATTATAGCATATTAATCCCAAAAAGAAAAGTTGCTTTATAAAAAAAAATAATGTATAATAGAAATACAAACAAGTAAAAGAGGTTTATTCTGGTGATTGCTATGTTCGCTGCGGGGGATAAAGTTGTATGCCCCATGCACGGTGCGGGAATAATTGAAGGAATCGAGAATCGGGAAATGGACGGCGAGTCCAAAAGATACTATGTCGTTTCCCTTACCACAGGCAACATGAAAATCATGGTGCCTGCCGAAGTGGAAACGTCCCTGATCCGCGCAATCACCAGCGCCGAAGAAGCGGAAAGACTCGTTCGCTCCATCTGCGACATGGAAACGGATCAGAACACGAACTGGTCCAAGCGCTACCGGGACAATATGGACCGGCTGAAAAGCGGCGATTTATGGGAGACGGCCAAGGTCTACAAATCCCTGATCATCCGGAACCGGGAAAAGACGCTTTCCGCCGGCGAGCGCAAGATGCTCCACTGCGCAAAACAGATACTTGTGAGCGAGCTGACGCTCTCGCTCGAAAAAGAGATTGAGGAAATTGAAGATATCATACACAATGCCATAGGATAAGCCCTATGGCATTTCTCAACAGGCCGGCGGCCGCGCGGTTCGGCGCGCGCCGGACTACGGCCAGTTTGGCGGATTGGAATATATTCCCCTGAAAAGGAGCCTGCATATGTCTATTTTTTCAAAGCGAAAACAGCAGAAGCAAGCCGCGCCCTATACGTCGGCCGTCATCGTAGCGGCCGGACGTTCCGAACGCTTCGGCGGCCGGGACAACAAACAGCTTGCCGAGGTGGGCGGACACCCCGTGCTGCTGCGCGCTATTATGGCGTTTGAACAGGCGGAAACGGTAGATGAAATCATCGTCGTCACCTCGGAAGAGCTGATCACCGTTTTGTCCGAGTACATACGCGAGTACGGATTTGAAAAAGTGACGCAGCTGGTGCGCGGCGGAGACACGCGCCAGCAGTCGGTTGCGCGCGGCCTGGAGTGCTGCGCTGCGCACACCGCCTTTGTCGCCGTGCACGACGGCGCGCGCCCCTTCGTCTCCCCCGTTCTGATCGACGAGGTGAACCGCGCCGCCTACGTCTATGGAAACGCGATTCCCGGCGTTGCGCCTGTGGACACCGTAAAACTCTTAAACACCGAACGCTCTGTTGAGCGGACGCTGGACAGGCGCAGTCTCGTGTGCGTACAGACGCCGCAGACCTTTGCGGCGGCACAGTACCGCGCAGCCCTGCGGGCGGCGCAGCTGAAAGGCCGCGACTATACGGACGACAGCCAGCTTCTGGAAGCGGCGGGCGTTCCGGTGCATGTAATCGAGGGACAGCCGGACAATATCAAGATCACAACGCGCCAGGACCTGCTGTACGCGGCCAGAATTGCCGAACAGTACGACTACGTATGAAAGGCGGGAGACATATGCGGATCGGAACAGGCTACGACGTACACCGTCTGACGGAGGGACGCCGGCTGATCCTCGGCGGCGTGCACATCCCCTTCCCCCTGGGGCTGGACGGACATTCCGACGCCGACGTGCTGACGCACGCCGTGATGGACGCACTGCTCGGCGCGGCGGCTCTGGGAGACATCGGCCGGCACTTTCCTCCGGAGGACGAGTCTTACAGGGGCGCGGACAGCATCGCGCTGCTGCGGGCCTGCGGAGAGCTTGTGCGGGAAGCCGGGTATACGGTTGCAAACATAGATTCTACCATTATCGCCCAGCGGCCGAAACTTGCGGAACATATCCCGCAGATGCGGGAGAACATAGCGCGCGCGCTGGGGATTGCGGTCGGCCAGGTCAGCGTTAAAGCCACGACCGAAGAGGGGCTCGGCTTCACCGGCGCGGGCGCAGGCATGGCCGCCCAGGCCGCAGTTCTGCTGGAGGTACAATAAATACCCTGCCGCATCCCTTGAAATACGCCTAAAAAAGTATTAAAATAATCTTGGAAAACAAATATTAGGAGTGTTGAAATATGGCAAAAATTATGATTGAAACTTCCGCGCGGCATATTCACCTCTCGCAGCAGGATCTGGAAACCCTGTTTGGCAAAGGCTACAGCCTGACCCTGAAAAAGGAGCTGTCCCAGCCGGGCGAGTTTGCATGCGAGGAGCGCCTGACTGTAAAAGGCCCGAAAAACGAAATTAAAAACGTGGTCATCCTCGGCCCGGTGCGCAAACAGACGCAGGTGGAAATCTCCCTGACCGATGCGCGCGGCATCGGCCTGAACGTCCCCATCCGCGAATCCGGCGATCTGGCCGGCAGCGCGGGCTGCACCCTGATCGGCCCGAACGGTACGGTAGAACTCCAGGAAGGCGTCATCGCCGCCAAGCGCCATGTCCACCTGACCGAGCAGGGCGCGAAGGACTTCGGCGTGGAGAACAAGCAGATCGTGCAGGTCGCCGTTGAGACAAACGGCCGTTCCCTCGTATTCGGCGACGTGGTCGTCCGCGTCAACAGCAATTATGCCAACGCGATGCATATTGACACCGACGAAGCCAACGCCGCGGCCATTACGCCCGACGTGATGGGAACCATCATAAAATAACGAACATAGTCACATTTGCGGCAAGCGGATATTCCGCTTGCCGCTTTTCAAAGGGAGGTTTTTCAACGATGCGCAGAATTCCTTTGAGCGCGACGGTGAACACGCGCGACCTGGGCGGCTACCCCGCGGCGAACGGACGCTGCACCGCCGCATATGCGTTCCTGCGCAGCGACCTGCCCGGGTCCGTTACGGCGCAGGACGCCGCACTGCTCCGGCGCTGCGGCGTTACAACCGTGATCGACCTGCGCAACGACACGGAGGTGCGGCGGCAGCGCTGCGCGCTCGACGGGCTGGACGGCTTTGCATACCGCCACCTGGAAATCCGCGGCGGCGGCCGGCTGCCAAAGGACGAGGCGGACGTTCCCCTCTCCTATTTTCAGATGGTGGACGAGAACGACTCCATCCTGCCCGTATTCCGCGCCCTGTGCGAAGCAGAGGGCGCGGCGCTGTACCACTGCGTGGCCGGCAAGGACCGGACCGGCGTCGTGTCCGCCCTGCTCCTGCTGCTCGCGGGCGTGCCCCGGCCGGATATTCTGGCCGATTACCAAGCGACGCATGCATACTGGCACGCCATTCTCACGCGCTATTATGCCCGCGATGAAACTTTTCCCATCAATCTTATCATTCCGAGGCTGGAATATATGGATACGTTTCTGGACATGTTTTTGGGAAAGTACCGCAGCGCGCAGGACTATTTTTCCCATATCGGGCTTGCAGGCGCTGAAATCCGGCGGCTTACGGAAAAGCTGACGGGCGCTGCATACTGAAAAGAGCCGCGCGGAAATCCGCGCGGCCCTTTTTCACACAGGGTCCTGCCGGTCATATTCGTCTAAAAAATCGTGGCGTTCGCTCCCCCGGTGGTACCCGATCACGGTGTCCACATTCACATTGTGCACGCTTTGAAAAATATTGATATCCACCTGCGGGTCGTCCTTCTTCAGTTCGGCGATCAACTGCTTGACCCGCTGGCGCTTCGAGTCCATCGTCCCCACATCCAGCGCTTCCGTGAGCCTGCAGGCGCACTGCAGAAAGGACATGCCGCAGTAGTTTGCCCAGGAAATAATGTCCTTTTCCCGTACGCAGTACAGCGGGCGGATCAGTTCCATGCCCGGAAAATTCCGGCTTTTCAGCTTGGGCATCATGGTCTGCACCTGCGAACCGTATAAAACGCCCAGCAGCACCGTCTCAATCATATCGTTAAAG
>CAJLRT010000156.1 GCA_905209135.1 uncultured Eubacteriales bacterium | reverse complement strand
CGGCGCGCTGTTTGAGCGCCCGCTCTCGGCGCGGTCCACGGAACACGTGGCGGAGAAGGCGAAAATTGCCCGCGCCGCGGTGGAGCTCATTCCGGTCGGCGGCGTGGTGATCCTGGACGCGGGCAGCACGACTTATCAGGTGGCAAAGCTGCTCACGCTGCACAAAGGGCTGACCATTCTCACAAATTCCGCCAGTATTGCGCACGTTCTGTCCGGCTCGCCCAACACCGTGTTTTCGCTCGGCGGCGAGATGCGCGGCACGAGCATGGCCTTTGTCGGGCCGTGGACGCTGCATGCGCTCGAATCGGTGCGGGCGGACGTCGCCTTTATCGGTACGGACGGATTCTGCGGGCGCACCGGCCCCACCTGCGCGGCCTATGCGGAGGCGGAGGTGAAACGCGCCATGGTGCGCGCCAGCCGTGCGGCCGCCGTCGTCTGCGACAGCAGCAAGTTCTCGGCGGACGGCATGTTCCAGATCTGCGGCTGGGACGAGATACGCTTTATCATTACAGACAGCACGCCGCCCGCGCCGGTGTGGGAAGCGCTGGGCGAGCGCACGGAGCTGGTCATCGCGGAGTAAGCGCATATAGCGGCATAAAAGCCGTTACATAGAATTATTCTTGAAAGGAAAGGCGAATATGGAACTGCAACTGGCATTGGATTTTATCAGCATTGAGGATTCAATCGAACTGCTCAAAGAAGTGGGCGACAGCATCGACATCGTCGAAATCGGCACACCGTTTATCGTGAAAGACGGTATGCGCGCTGTGCGCGAGGTGCGCCGGGCTTTCCCGGACCTCAAAATTCTCGCCGATCTCAAAATCATGGACGCGGGCAAGGAGGAGACCGCCTGCGCCGTGGAAGCCGGCGCTGATATTGTGACGGTGCTCGGCGCTTCCAACGACACGACCATCCGCGTATCCGCCGAGGCGGCGCACAAGGCCGGCAAAAAGATCATGGTGGACATGATCGACGTGCCGGACGTGGAGGCGCGCGCCGCCGCCATCGATCAGCTCGGCGTGGATTACATATGCGTACACACGGCTTTTGACGTGCAGAGCACAGGCCTCAACCCGCTTGAGGAACTGCAGAAGGTAAACCGTGTGATTAAAAACGCGCGCAGCGCGGTCGCAGGCGGCATCAAGCTCGCAACCATTGAGGGGATCGCCGCGGAAAAGCCGGCCATTCTCATCGTCGGCGGCGGTATCACCGGCCAGGCCGACAAGCGCGCCACCGCCCTTGCCATGAAGAAAATCATGAATCAATACGACTGAGGAGGAAATGAATATGAACACCACGGAATATTCCAAGGAAGTCCTGGCGGAGCTGAACCGCACCCTTGCCAATGTCTCGGCTGAAGAGGGAGAAAAGCTCGCCCAGCTCATACTGCACGCGGGCAAGATTCTCGTGGCCGGCGCGGGCCGTTCCGGCTTCGCGGTCAAGGCGTTCGCCATGCGCCTGATGCACATGGGCTTTGACGCCTATGTCGTCAATGAAACGGTCACGCCCAATATTGAACCGGGCGACGTGCTCCTTGTCGGATCCGGCTCGGGGGAGACGGGCAGCCTGGTCGGCATGGCGCAGAAGGCGAAGAAGATCGGCGCGGACCTCGCGCTCGTCACGATTTTCCCGGATTCCTCCATCGGCAAGATTGCCGACGCCGTCGTGCGCATTCCGGCTCCCACGCCGAAAGTTGCGACCGACACCGGCTTCAAATCCATTCAGCCTATGGGCTCGCTATTTGAGCAGAGCCTGCTGCTGTTCCTGGATTCCGTCATTCTGCGGCTGATGGAGCTGCAGGGCAACGATTCCGACACCATGTTCACCCGCCATGCGAACCTCGAATAGGGGAAAGGGAGTAGAAGAATGAAAGCTGCTGTGTTTTACGGCCCGCAGGACATGCGCGTGGAGGAGCGGCCCGTTCCGAAATGCCCCGAGGGCGGCGCGCTTGTCAAGGTGCACGGTTCCCTCATCTGCGGCACGGATACGAAAATATACAACAACGGGCACCCGCGAGTCGTCCCGCCCCAGACCATCGGGCACGAGGCCTGCGGCACCGTGGTTGAAATAGACGACCCCGCCTACGGCGTGAAGGTCGGAGACCGCGTCACGTTCCAGACCTCTATTTTCTGCGGCAAGTGCGAAATGTGCCAGAAGGGGATTTACAACCTCTGCGAGGACATCCACGCCATTAGCTGGGACTATGCCGGCACCTTTGCCGAGTATGTCGCCATCCCCAGGGCGGCGCTCAATCTGGGCAACCTCGTCAAGGCTCCCGCCAACCTCAAAGACGAGCAGGTCGCGCTTGCCGAGCCGCTGGCCTGCGTTATCAACGGGCAGGAGTTCCTGCACATCATGCCGGGCGAGACCGTGCTCGTCATCGGCGCGGGCCCGATCGGCATCCTGCAGGCTGAACTTGCGCGCATGCAGGGCGCCAGGGTCATTGTCGCCGAGTTCTCGGAAAACCGCCTGATGATGGCGAAAAAGTTCCACTATGAGTTCTACATCCACACGGCAAAAGAGGACCTCGTCGCCGAGACGAAAAAGCTGACCGGCGGCAAGGGCGCGGACGTCACCATCGTCACAGCGCCGGTGCGCTCCGTACAGGAGCAGGCGCTTGAGACGCTCGCCCTGCGCGGCCGGCTCTCCCTGTTCGGCTCGCTGCCCTCCGGCAAGTCCGAAATCACCATTGACAGTCGGACCATCCACTACAAGGAGATATCCGTCTACGGCGCGGCTTCGTCCACTGCCTATCAGATCCGAAAGGCGCTCGATATCCTGTCCGTCGGCAACATCCGCACGGATATGATTGTAACGCATACCGTGCCCCTGGACCGGATCCTCTACGGTTTGCAGCTTGCCATGTCCGGGGAGGCGCTTAAGGTCTATATCAAAAACGAAGGAGTATGATACCATGGCGAAAAAGGCTGTACTGATCGGCGCGGGCCAGATCGGCCGCGGATTTATCGGCCAGGTGCTGTGCGAAGCCGGCTATGCGCTGACCTTTGTGGACGCGTCGCAGGCGCTTGTGGACGATATAAACCGCTATCGTCAGTATAAGGTAATCGTGATGGGCGCAGGCGAACAGGAGTATGTGATCGACAATATCAGCGCCTGTCTGCCCGACACTGAGCAGGCGGTCGCCGCACTGTGCGAAGCCTCGCTTGTGACAACGGCGGTCGGCCCGACTGCGCTTGCGAAGACGGCGACGACCATCGCGGCGGGTATTGTCCGCCGCATGGAGCGCGGCAGCACCGAGCCGATGACTGTGATCGCCTGTGAAAATATGGAGTTCGGTTCTTCGCAGCTCTTTGAGAGCGTGAAGGAACACCTGAGCGCGGAACAGCTCGACTACTGCGCGCAGTATGTCGGGTTCCCGGACGCGGAAGTGTCCCGCATGGTCATGCCCATTGAGGATGAGAACCCGCTGACCGTCAAGGTGGAGCAGTACAAGGAATGGGTGGTGGACAGCGCGAAGGTTAAGGGCGATCTGTTCGGAATCCGGGGCATTGAGCTTTCCGACAATCCGACCGCCTTTATTAAACGCAAAATGTTTACCCTCACCGGCCATGCCATGCTCGGCTACCTTGGCTACCGCAAGGGGCTGCGCTATATCTATGAGGCGGCGTATGACGACGAGATCTTTCACACCGTGTTCCAGGCGCTCACCGAATGCGGCAAGGGCTGGTGCGGCGAATACAACATGCCTGCGGAGAATTTTGACGAGTATATCTGCATTATGATGCGCCGCTTTGCCGATACGCGCATGGTTGACCCGTGCGTGCGTCCCTGCCGTCAGCCGATGCGCAAGCTGTCCCAGGGCGAACGCTTTATCGAGCCGGCCCTGACCGCGCTCAAGCACG
>CAJLRT010000155.1 GCA_905209135.1 uncultured Eubacteriales bacterium | reverse complement strand
CGCCTTTGCCCCCCATTACAACGGAACGGGAAGGTACAACGGGCTGGACACCTCCCTGCGCGAGCACGACCGGCTCATATACACCGGCGACGAAACCGTGATCGGCGCGGGCCTGACGCTCTATTCCTGCAACGGCCGCGCGCGCGGCTGCGACCTGGGAAGCTTCGGCATGAGCGAAGAGCGAAACGGGATCCGGCTGCCGGACGATTTCCGCCACGAACAGTACCTGCTGATAGAGGAAGCCGGGAAACGGACGCTGGTCAGCGGCTGCTCGCACAAGGGGATCATGAACATTATGGAGTGGATGCGTCCGGACGTTCTGGTCGGCGGCTTTCACTTCTCCACCCTGCCGCTGGATGAAACGCTGGCAGCATACGCACGGCGACTGAACAGCTTCCCTGCGGACTATTACACCTGCCACTGCACGGGCGCGGACCAGTTTGCGTTCATGCAAGGATATATGCATCGTTTATTCTATCTGTCCACCGGACAGAGTATCGATATTTAAAGGAGAGCACAGCTATGAAAATTGCAGTACCCTATGAAAACGGACAAATCTTTCAGCATTTCGGACACACCGAGAGGTTCAAGGTTTACACCGCCGAAAACGGCAGGATTACCGGTTCTGAAATCATGGAGTCCAACGGCAGCGGACACGGCGCGCTTGCCGGACTGCTGGCGGCGCGGCAGATAGACGTTCTCATCTGCGGCGGCATCGGCGGCGGCGCGCAGGCGGCGCTGGCCGCGGCGGGCATACGCCTGTTCGGCGGCGTCAAGGGCGACGCGGACACGGCGGCCGAGCGCTTTGTCAGCGGCGCGCTCGACTATGACCCCAACGTGAAATGCGACCACCATGAACACGCGCACGGTGGCGAGGGACATGCCTGCGGCGAACACGGCTGCGGAAGCCACGGCTGCGGCGGACACAGCTGCCACTGAAATAAAAGCCGCACCCGCGCCGCAAACGGCGCAGGTGCGGCTTTCGCTTTAAACGCACTGCGTACATATATATTCGGGAACGGTGCGCTCATGGACGACCGACTCGTACAGCCGCCAGCCGCCGGCAAGGTTGTAGCACGTGTAGCCGCGGCCCGCAAGGATACGGCAGGCGATATAGCTGCGCAGCCCGCTGTGGCAGTGCACATAGACCGGCCTGTCCTTCGGTATCTCGTCGAGGCGCTCCCGCAGCGAGTCGAGCGGGATATGGACAAACCCGTCTATTCTGCCGCGGGCCGTTTCCGTCAGGGTACGGACGTCGAGAAGCGTTGCGCTCCCGTCGCGAGGCAGGGACTGCACATCGTGCCAGAAAAACTGCCGGACTTTGCCGGTAACAATATTTTCGCCCACGTAGCCGAGCATGTTCACAGGGTCTTTCGCGCTGCCGAAGGGCGGGGCGTAGCAGAGCTCAAGGCTTGTGAGATCGGTAATTTTCGCGCCGAAACGGATGGCCGTTGCGAGAACGTCCATACGCTTGTCCACGCCGTCGAAACCGACGATCTGCGCGCCGATGAGCCGGAGCGTCTTCTTGTCCCAGAGCGCCTTGACCGACATATTCGCGCCGCCCGGATAATAGCTTGCGTGGGACGCGGAATAGGTGTAGGCCTTATCGTAGTCAATCCCCGCCGCGGCCGCGCTTTTTTCATTGAGCCCGGTCGTGGCGGCCGTCATATCAAATATTTTCAGCACGGCGGAGCCCTGGCTCCCGCCGTATTCCGAGGCGACGCCCGCAATATTGTCCGCCGCAATGCGCCCCTGTTTGTTCGCCGGACCGGCAAGGGGGAGGAACGCGGGGGCGTTCGTAATATAATCGCGCACCTCAACCGCGTCGCCCACGGCGTAAATGCCGGGAACGCCGGTCTGCATGCGCCGGTTTACGACGATGGAGCCGCGGCTGTTGCACAGGATGCCGCACCGGACGGCAAGCTCCGTTTCGGGCCGGACGCCGACCGACAGGATGACCATATCGGCGTATAATTTCCCGTCCTGCAGGAGCACCGCGCCGCCGTCTATCGCCTTGACGCCGTTGTTCAGATAGAGGCGGACGCCTTTTTCCCGGAGATAGCGGTGGACGTCGGCCGCCATGTCAAAGTCCAGCGGGGCGATCAGGTGGTCGGACAGTTCGACAATGGATACGTCCAGCCCCGCCTTTTTCAGGTTTTCCGCCATTTCCACGCCTATGTAGCCGCCGCCGACCACAACGGCGGAGACGGGCTTTTCGGATTCGATATACGCCTTGATTTTCAGCGTATCGGGGATATTGCGGAGCGAGAACACCGCCGGGCTGTCGATTCCATCGATCTTCGGGCGAATCGGTTCCGCGCCGGGCGAGAGCACCAGGCTGTCGTAGGATTCCTCGTAGACGCAGTCCCGCCGGATATCGCGGACGGCGACCGTCTTGCGCTGCGGGTCTATCGATACGGCCTCATGCAGCGTGCGCACGTCGATGCGGAAGTGCGCGTGAAAGCGCTCCGGCGTCTGCAGTGTCAGGTCGTCCTGGTCCGGGATGACGCCGCCGATATAATACGGAAGCCCGCAGTTGGCAAACGAGACGTATTCGCCCCGTTCCAGCAAAACGATTTCTGCGCTTTCGTCCAGCCTGCGCAGCCTTGCAGCCGCAGACGCGCCGCCGGCTACCCCGCCTATAATAACTGTTTTCACAATACACACCCTCTTTTCTGAAAGGAGACGCCCGCATATGGCACGGGAAACGTTTGAAGCTCTATACAGCGAAATATTTCCGTTTTGGGACAGGATTGCGGAAACAGAGCGGGAGTATATATGCCTAAACTCCCAGGCGCTGACCTATCCCAGGGGGACCAATATCCACGGCGGCAGCGAATGCTCCGGCGTCATTCTCGTCCGCTCGGGAAGCCTGCGGCTCTACATCCTGTCGGAGGAGGGAAAAGACGTCACCCTCTACCGCCTGCACCGGGGGGACATGTGCATGCTGTCCGCCTCCTGCGTGCTTGAGGCCATTACGTTCGACGTGTTCATCGACGCGGAGGAGGACAGCGAATGCTATGTAATCAGCGGCCCGGCCTTTGCGGCTGTTTCCGAACGCTGTCCGCTTGTCAAAATCTTTGCGCTGGAGACGGCTGTCGGCCGCTTTTCGGACGTTATGTGGGTCATGCAGCAGATCCTGTTTATGAGTATGGACAAACGCCTTGCCGTCTTTTTGGCCGATGAGACCGCCCGCACCGGTTCGGATACCGTCGCGCTGACGCACGAGCAGATCGCAAGGTATATCGGCTCCGCCCGCGAAGTCGTATCCCGCATGCTGAAATACTTTGCAAACGAGGGCATTGTCGAGCTTTCCCGCCGGGGCGTGAAAATACTTGACAAAAAACGCCTGCGCGCGCTCACGCTTTAGACGGCCCCCTCCAGCATGGCGAGAATCTGCGGTTTAGGCCGCGCGCCGACCGACCGGCTGACCGGCTTTCCGCCTTTCATGACCACCAGCATGGGGATGCTGGCGACGCCGAACGCCTGCGCCAGTTCGGGCTCGCTGTCCACATTGACTTTTCCGACGAGGTACTGCGGGTTTTCCGTGGCGATCTGGTCCACCAGGGGCGAAACCATGCGGCAGGGGCCGCACCAGTCGGCATAGAAATCCAGCAGGACGGGCTTTTCGCTGTTTTGGACCTGCTCGAAATTGTTTTTATTCACACGGAGAACGGACATACTTACAACTCCCTTTCTTCTGTTTGTGATTTCAGTATAGACCATAGCCGCGCGCATTTCTGTGACAAGGTCACATTCCGGGCTGCAAACCGCGGCGGCGCTGTTTACAGCCCGAATACGCGCACAAACGCCCGCAGCGCACCCTCAGCGAACAGCCGCCGGTCATGCGCCTCGTGCTTCAGAC
>CAJLRT010000154.1 GCA_905209135.1 uncultured Eubacteriales bacterium | reverse complement strand
GTTTCCGCGGCGGACGGCCCCATGCCCCAGACCCGCGAGCACATCGTTCTGGCCCGCCAGGTTGGCGTTCCCTATATCGTCGTGTTCATGAACAAGTGCGACCAGGTCGACGATCCCGAACTGCTCGAACTCGTTGAGATGGAAGTCAGAGACCTGCTTTCCACCTATGAGTTCCCCGGCGACGATATCCCCATCATTATCGGTTCCGCTCTCGGCGCTCTCGAAGGCCCGGACGATATCAACGATCCCGCTTACGACTGCATCAAGAAGCTGATGGAAGCTGTCGACACCTATATCCCCACTCCGGAGAGAAAGGCCGACCTGCCCTTCCTGATGCCTGTTGAAGACGTGTTCACCATCACCGGCCGCGGCACGGTCGCTACCGGCAGAGTTGAGCGCGGTCAGCTCAAGCCCGGCGACGAAGTTGAAATCGTCGGTCTGACCGATGAGATCCGCAAGACGGTTGTCACCAGCATGGAAATGTTCCACAAGGTTCTCGACTATGTTGAGGCTGGCGACAATGCGGGCTGCCTGCTTCGCGGCGTGCAGCGCAAAGAGATCGAGCGCGGCCAGGTTCTGGCTAAGCCCGGCTCCATCAAGCCGCACACCAAGTTTACGGGCGAAGTCTATGTCCTGACCAAGGACGAAGGCGGCCGCCACACCCCGTTCTTCAACAACTACCGTCCGCAGTTCTATTTCAGAACGACCGACGTGACCGGTGTTGTCGAACTGCAGGGCGGCGTGGAAATGTGCATGCCTGGCGACAATGTCACCATCAATGTCGAACTGATTACGCCGATCGCGATCGAGCAGGGCCTCCGTTTCGCTATCCGTGAAGGCGGCAGAACCGTTGGTTCCGGCGTTGTTGTAAACGTTGGCTAAGGTTTAGACAATCTGTCATTTTGCCCAGGACAGGGCTGTGGAGTTTTCTCCGCAGCCCTGTCTTTTTTGCGTGTTATATAGTTCTGCAGGAAAAGAACAACGGTGTGCTTTTCCTCATGTTTAATGCTGATGGCATATGTCTGAACATGTGACCACTCCCCGTTTTGTGTATGTTGTTATGCCTTAAATTAACAAAATTAGAAAAATAATAGTACACATATTACGAAATTTATGATATGATTAAAATAAAACTGTGGTATTATTATGTTTCTGGAATGATATTACCCCAAAATCCTTACAGCGTTTAATGATGGAAAAGAACAAGTAAAGGAGAGGAATATGAAAAAACGAATTTATAAGTTCGCAGCGATCGTGCTGGCAATGGTCGCTTGCCTCGCGATCGTCTCTACTGTGGGGGCGGCTGCATCCCGGGCGACGCACAGCACCACGGCAAGCTCCTACAGCGCAAACGGGTATGCGAGGAGCAATACCTGTCATGGGAATAAAGTTGCAACCGCAGTGCGTGTAAAGTGCGCCGTATTCCCAATTACAAATCCTTCGGCGGGGGACACCACGCAAACATCTGCTGTACAATGGGGTGTTCTTGAGGCTTCCGTAACCCTCAGCAATCCGAACTATGGCTATAGGTCCAGCACTGCCATGCATGCCTGCTACGGGAAGTGCGATGGATGTCCCTATAATAGCAGTGCATACGACTGGGGAAGCGTATCGTCTTATCACTAATCATTCATTTTAACGGCTGACACATTCTAACTTTTATCCCTGTTCCGTCCATACAATCATGAGATAGGGGGGCAATGTGATGATTCGACTCATCTTTACGGATATAAAAAACATGCTGAAGCGGCCGCTCATCGCTTCACTGTTGGCGATTGGGTTCGTGGTGGGCGGTTTTGCCATGCTCGTGTATTTTGCGGAGAGCACGCAGGCGCTGAAGAGACAGAACTATCTGTTCGGCAATGAAAACATGGTGGAGGCAACGTCCACTGTATATATGGAAGCGGAGGTTCGGAAATTTTGGGACGTGGTTACCGGAAATCAACTGCCGCAGATCAATTACGCGTCCGTCGTCTGCCACACAAACGACGATTATGATATTATCGGGCTTTACTGGGAAGAGGAATCGGCTGAGGCGGCGGGCGGCGGGCGGTTTATCAACCGAACCATGATGGGACAGTACGCGGCCGTTGTGCAGACGTCGATTCCGGAATGGAGCGCGGTCGGGCTGGGCGACAGTGTGCGTATCAGCGGCCGCAACCTGGAGGTTGTCGGACTGCTGGCGGAAAACGACTATTCACCGTATGTATACGACATGCGCCGCCTGGCGCTGGGCAGCGAACATGTCGCGGGTACGCAACTGGAGGGCGTGGACGCTGAACTTCGGCACCGGCCGGACCGCGCGGTCATTATCCCCATGGACATTTTTGCCGAGTTGGGACTGACGCCGAGCTACTACCATATCTCCTTTACCGGAGACATTACCCAAATGCGGGGTGAGATTGAAAATATTCTCATGGAAGAAGTCGCGCTGACGCAGTTTACCGATATGACGCAGTTCATGGAGGTAACGCGGATCAACCAACTGAGCAAAGCGCTCGTCTATGCTGCTGCGGTACTGGCCGGACTAGTTAACATTCTCTCTCTGTACGCCTTTTTCCTGCGCGAGAACCGCAAGCAGTTTGTAACCTACCAGATGCTGGGTGCAACAAGCGCGCGCATTGCAGCGCTGATACTGGCAGAGCTTTTTATTTATACATTCGCGGCGTTTTGCATAAGTTGTGCAGGCGCGCTGCCGTTTATCAAGTATTCAGGGTTTGTACAGCGTTACATGCCTTTTCGGCTGTTTGACTTTGTTCTTCTGTTTGCACTTTTATATCTGTGCGCGGCGCTGGCAAGCATGGGGCTGATCCGCTCACTGGCACGTCGGCCGGCTGCAGCCGGAAAACGGGGACGGGACGAAAAGCCAGCGGATGGGGACGCGCCGGAGCTGGGGAACCACGGCAAATTTCTGTATCTGCTCTCCTTTCGATATCAAAAAAATTGGGGACGCGCCCTGTCCATTGCGTTTCTGTCGCTGGCGACGGCGTTCGCTCTGGCTTACGCCATGACTTATGTATATGACTCGGGCAGGCTGGAACGGTATACAAGAAAGACGTTTCCAAACGACGTGATCGCGATTACGTTGAATTCGAATATAGTCGATTCTATATATACGGCGGATTCCGTCAGCACGCTGGACCATGAATACATACGCGAACTTGAGCGGCGTCTGGAGAGCTTGAATCTATCGGTTGGAAGGCTGCGCTGGCGCATGTTAACACGAAGCCTTCTGGACATAGAGATGAATAGCGAATCGGAAGAATTCATATATCTGTGCCAGGTAAACGGCGCGTTCGCAGCGGCGGACCCGGTTGCCCTGAAAAAGGGAAGCTGGCAGCCGCTGACGGAATATGACATTTCGGACGAAACGGCGGTAATCCCCTGCATTATCCCGCCGGATAAAGAGTGGCTGCTGCCCATGGGGTCGGAATTTGAGTATTTGGTTAGCTTTGCCGTTCCAGGAGAAAGCGAAACGGGGATGGGAGATGTTCAAGCTCACATGCGCCGGTTTCGTGTTGTTGGCGTTATGGATGATTCGGCCTATTACTTTTCCGGTTTGGACAATTCAAATGAGAATGCAGCGATGATGCCGGATGTATATACTGTAATCGAGGCGCTCGATTCGCCCGGTAAACACGTTAATATGCAGCTCCCAGGATTTATTCCGGATATTACTTATCAGGGTATGAGACACTGGCAGGCTCCTGTAGATATACCGAACTATTATATTTTCCCGAAAGAGGGGGATAACGTCTCTGTGGCGGATGTAAATACGGCTTTGGCCGGATTGGGCGGCGCGTACAGCCTCCGCCATTTTGTAGAAGTGTACATGGACCAGTATAAGGCCGCGGGGGGGAATATCTACTTCATGCACGCGGCGGTGGCGAGCGCGCTGCT
>CAJLRT010000153.1 GCA_905209135.1 uncultured Eubacteriales bacterium | reverse complement strand
CCTGGAACCCGATGCCCGCCGTCCACAGCCCGTAGCCCGGCGTGATCTGAATCCGGTCGAGGTTCGTGATGCCGGCGGTGCGGTAGCAGCGGGCGAACATGCGCGCCCAGTCGTCCACGTCCTGACGCGTATAGGGGATGATGACGGGCGTGCCCGTCGTGCCCGACGAGGAGTGGATGCGGACGACCTGCTCGTCCGGCACCGCCTGCAGGCCCAGCGGGTACGCCTCGCGCAGATCGCCCTTATCCGTAAAGGGCAGGCGCTCGAAGTCGGCCTGGTCCCGGATATCGTCCGGACAGAGGCCGTGCAGCTTTCTGCTGTAAAAGCCCTTCGACGACATGAGGGTTTTCAAATTCTGCTGTATCAGCGCAAACTGGTTATCGTTCATCCGCATGGATGTTTCCTCCGCTCTCTAGTTTATATCAGTATATGTATTACCGTACGGCCCGCGCGCCCGCAAACAGCGCGCGCCGGTTCATCTCGTGCAGGGCCGGGCGCAGGCGCTCCTCAAACGCGCTCTGGATATCCTGCAGGGACAGGCCGAGCAGACCCGTTTCACATGCCGCGCCGAGCAGCGCCACGTTGAGCGCCTTGGGCGAGCCGGCCTCCTTGCAGACCGCGGCGCCGTCGACCACGTATACGCTGCCGGCGTGCCCGGTCAAAAAGGCGATCATGTCCGCGGCGGTATAGTCGAGCCCGCCGAGGGAGGCGGACACGGGCTTTACTTCCCCCGAGGCGACAACCACTGCGCCGCCCTGTTTCAGGTAGGGGTAGCAGCGCACCGCTTCCGCCGGCTCGAAGCCGATGAGCAGATCGGCCGAGGCGCGGGGGACGAGCGGCGAATGCGCGCCGCCCAGGCGCACATGGCTCACGACATGTCCGCCGCGCTGGGCCATGCCGATCGTCTCCGCGGTGCGTACGGGTATGCCGCGGCGCATGGCCGCGCCGGCGATTAGCTGTGCGGCGAGGACGGTGCCCTGGCCGCCGACGCCGGTTAAAATACAGTTCACTTGCATAGCGCTACACTCCTTTGATCGCCCCGTGCGGGCAGACCTGCGCGCACAGGGAACAGCCGTAGCAGAGCGACGGCTCTATATACGCCCTGCCCGCACGCATGGAAACCGCGGGGCAGCCGATCTGGCCGATACAGGCCCTGCAGCCGGTGCAGGCCGCGGCGTCCACTGCAAACAGCGTTTTCGGCCTGGGGGCGAGGTTGATGCAGGGCGATTCAAACAAGACGGCGGAAACGCCTTTAAACGCCGCCGCTTCACGCACCTTTTCCATCGCTTCGCGCAGGCGGAACGGATTGGCGCGCACGACTTTGCCGACGCCCAGCGCCAGCAGCACGCCCTCTATATCAATTTTGGGAGCGGGCGCGCCCGTCGCAAGGCTGCCGGTGCCCGGATGGGGCTGGCCGCCCGTCATGGCGGTGGTGGAATTGTCGAGCACGACGATGGTCAGGTCGCACCCGTTGTATACGGCGTTTGCCACGCCGGTCAGGCCCGAAGCAAAAAAGGTGGAATCCCCGATAAAGGCAAAGTGCTTCACGTCCGGCTCGACCCGGTACAGCCCCTGCGCGACCGTGACGTCCGCGCCCATGCACAGGCAGGTGTCAACCATGTCGAGCGGCTGGGCGTTGCCCAGGGTATAGCAGCCGATATCGCCGGTGAACACGGCCTTTTTCCCCGCCATGGCGCGCTTGACCGCATAGAAAGAGCCGCGGTGCGGACAGCCTGCGCAGAGCACCGGCTGGCGTACGGGCAGGGCTGGAAGCTCCGGAGGCGCGGGCGGGGGCGCGGCGCCCAGAAAGGCGTGCAGGCATGCGCGGACGCTGTCCACGCTGTTCTCGCCCGCCGCGGACGTGTCCCCGGTCAGCTTGCCGCGGATGCGGACCGGCAGATGGTGCCGGCCGGCAAGCTGCAGCAGGGCGCGTTCGATCACGGGATCGAGCTCCTCCAGCACGAGCACTTCGTCCAGCCCCTCCAGAAAAGAGAGCGCAAGCTCGTCGGGAAAGGGGAAGGGCGTGGCCACCTTGAGCACTTTCGCCGGCGTATCGCCGAGCGCGTCCATAAGATAGGCGTAGCTCACGCCGCCGGCGGCGACGCCTTTGCGGCCCGCGCCCGTCACGGCGTTTTTCGGGTACCGGGACAGAGCGGAGCTGAGCGCGGCGTTGCGCGCTTCGATCTTCTGATGGTTGAGAAAAGAGGTGCGCGGGAAGATGACCCAGCGCGAATCCCTGACAAAGCCCTCCGGCGTATGCGCCGTTTTTTCCTCCGCGACAGCAAAAGCCGCGTACCCGTGGCAGACGCGGGTGGTGGGGCGCAGAATGACCGGCGTGCCGTGCTCCTCGGAGAGCCGGAACGCGTCTGCGACCATGGCGTACGCCTCCTCGGGCGAGGAGGGGTCGAACACGGGCAGCTTGGAATACATGCCGAACGTGCGCGTGTCCTGCTCCGTCTGCGAGGAGATGGGGCCGGGATCGTCCGCCACGACGACGACCATGCCGCCCTTTACGCCCACATAGGCGAGGCTCATCAGCGGGTCGGACGCGACGTTGAGCCCGACCTGTTTCATGGTGACCATGGTGCGCGCGCCGGCGTAGGACGCGCCGGCAGCGACCTCCAGCGCGGCTTTCTCATTGACCGACCACTCGACGTAGACCGAGCCGTCCTTCTCGCGCGCGACCGCTTCCAGTATTTCCGACGAGGGCGTGCCCGGATACCCGCATACGACGTTTACCCCGCTGTGCAGCGCGCCCAGCGCAATCGCTTCGTTGCCCATCAAAAAACGATTCATCTCTACCCCTCTTTTACAAAATAAAAAAACTGTCCTGAAAAGGACAGAATCTATCTGCGGTACCACCTTACTTGGCCTGCGAACAGGCCCGCTTAGCGGGAGGCGTTCCTCCCTGCCCGTAACGCTGGCTCTGCGTCTCGGATACTCGGCGGCAAGCCTTTCCCCTCGCCCTTGGCGGGCCATATCCGGCGGCGCATCCCGCGGGGCTTTCACCCTCCCCCGCTCGCTTCGGGCGCGCTGCGCCGGCGTTTTCCGCCGCATCGGTTTCTCTGTTTTTATAGCATAGCACAGCGCGGGCCGTTTGTCAACGGCGTTCTTGCCGCGCAGCGCGCAGCATGTTTTCCTCTTTAGAAAAATGAGAAAAATCACCCTGCTGGTTGAATTTGTGCCACGGGAATGCTATAATAACGAAGCATTCCGAAAACGGGGCGCAGGACGCGGCGCAGCGAGAGACCTGCGGGACCGGGTTTCTACGCGGCGCGAAGCCGGAACTGCGGGTGCGGAAAGCGCGGCAAAAACGGCGCGGACACGGCCGCCGGCTGCGGAAAGGCGGAGTCTCCGGTTGCGGAAAGGCGGAGTCGCCGGCGCGGACACGGCCTCGCGCGGGACTTTCCGCGCAAGCGGCGCAAAGGGTCCGCCGCGCTACTGCCGGATCAGCTTATCGAACGTCTGCTCCGACATATAGTCCTTTATCCGCAGGCTCAGCTCGCAGAACACCCGGTTCAGCCTGCAGGGGATACCCTGCTGTACGCTCGGATGCAGGCACTCGTATTCGTCGGCGGTGCAGCGGTTGACCGCCATATCCCCGTCGATCGCGGTGATCACGTCGTACATACTGATTTCAGCGGGGGGTTTGGCGAGCATGTAGCCGCCGTTCGCGCCCTTGAAAGAGCGTACGATCCCCGCAAGAAGAAGCTTGCGCAGAATTTTCAGCGTAAAGCGGAGCGTCACGCCGATTTTTTCTGAAAGGCTGTTCGCGTCGATCTTCGCATTTTCTTCAGACAGAGAAAATACAATACGAAGGGCGTAGTCCGCCTCCCGTGTTATCGTCATACAAATTCCCCCATATATCTGCGAATATTTGCTGTATTGCCTACGCGGATA
>CAJLRT010000152.1 GCA_905209135.1 uncultured Eubacteriales bacterium | reverse complement strand
GCGGGCGCGGGTGCGGGCGCAGGCGCAGGGGCGCAAGCAGGGGTGCAGGCGCGGGGTGCAGGCGCAGGCACTGGAGCGGCGCAGGGCGCGGGCAAGGGCGCGGGCGCAGGGGCGCAAGCAGGGGTGCGGGCGCGGGGTGCGGGCGCAGGCACTGGCGCAGACGCGGGGCGCGGGCGCGGGCGCAGGGTCAGCCGCGCTGCAGCCGGTCCAACAGAGCGGCGTCGGGCGTGACGTACAGGGTATGCTGGTTGACGTAGCGGACAAGCCCCGGCCCGCCGCCGGGGATTTTTTTCACATAACAGGCGCGCGTATAGTCCACAGGGACGTTTTCCGACTGCGCGCCTGCGCTCAGCGCCGCCGCGATCTTCGCCGCCTGGATCAGGGTCGCTTCGGGCGGCGCGGCGCCGCCGGTACGGATAATCACATGGGAACCGGGCATGTCCTTGGCGTGCAGCCACATATCCTGCCGGTTTGCAAGCCGGAGCGTCAGCTCCTCATTTTGCAGGTTGTTGCGGCCGGCGAGAATCTCGTATCCGTCGCCGGATACGAAAGTATGGTAGCGGCGCGCCTTCTGCTTTTTCTCCTTCACGCGCTTTTTGATATACCCGGCCGCATGCAGCTCCTCGCGGATCTCGTCCAGCTCCGAGGGCGTGCGGGCGCGGCCCAGCGCGTCGAGCGCGGACTCGAGATAGATCAGCTCGTTCGCGCCTTTTTCCAGCTCGGCGCGCAGATGCTCCGCCGCCGTGCGCGCCTTGCGGTAGCTGCGGTAATAGCGCTGCGCGTTTTCGGCGGGGCTGAGGTCGGGGTCGAGCGGAATGTCGAGCATGGCGCCCTCGCCGCCGTAGAAATCCTCCGCGGCCAGCCGCTGGTCGCCCGGCTTGATCCGGTACATATTGGCCATGATGGCCTCGCCGAACACCCGGTGCCGGTCGCGCGATTCGCTTTCCGCAAGCTCGGCGCGCTGCAGGTTCATTTTCTTCGTCACACGTTCTACATTGCCGCTGAGCAGGCGCTTGACGTCGCCGCCGCGCTGACGCAGCAGCTCCGCGCCGGCCCGGCCCTCATAGAACGTGTCGAGCAGCGAGGTGAAGTCCGGCTGCGGCTCGCACAGGCGGGCCGGACCGTACTGGAAAACCGGCGCAAAGGAGAAGTCCACGGCGCGGCCGTCCGCCGGGTCGCGCATAAGCACCGGCGTATAGCCGCCCGATTCGGCCAGCGCTTTCAGATCGTTGAGCGCGGCCATGACGGCGTCCGCCTTGGCGGGCGTGACGTCGGCGCAGCGCGCCTCCGCATCGCCCAGGGCCCGGAACACAACCTCGCGCGACCAGAGCGGAGAGAGCCCGTCCACGCCGTTGAGCAGGGCTTTGGCCGCGCCTGTGTCTGCCTGCGCCGCGAACAGCGCGTCCAGTCCCTCGCGGTCGAGCCGGAACAGGTCGGTTTTCTCCTGCGCGGGCGGGGGCAGATACGGCCCGCCAGGCAGCACGCGCCGGACGGTGGGCGATGCGCTGTCAATACGCTTGACCGCGTCGAGCACGCGGCCCGATTCGGTGAATATGATATTGCAGTGGCGGCCCGTCAGCTCCGCGACAAGGTCGCGGCACACTGGGTCGCCCATTTCGTTGTACGCGTCAAAGCGCAGGGTGAGCACGCGGTCCAGGCCCGTCTGCGTCACGGCGCGCACCTTGGCGCCGGACAGGTTTTTGCGCAGCAGCATGCACAGGCCGGGCGCCGTCTGCGGATTTTCCCGGCGGGCCGCCGTGAGCTGGACGCGCGCGCCGGACGGAGCCGCGCTGAGCAGCAGCCGGTGGCTGCCCGCCGCGCCCCGGAAGTGAAACAGCAGTTCGTCGCGCGCGGGCTGGTAGATCTTCTCCGCCCGCGCGCCGGTGAGCGCGGAGCGGAGCTGTTCCGTCACCGCGCGCAGAAATATTCCGTCAAAACCCATAGGTTCTCCTTTTCTCAGGCGTGAAAACGTATCACGTCGGCCTGCGCGCTCGCTATAATTTCAACTGCGGGCGCGGCGCGGCGCACCGCTTCCGCCAGCAGGACGGGCGCGCACTGTTCGGTCTGGTAATGGCCTGCGTCGACCACGGCCAGGCCCAGCTCAACTGCGCGCTGGAACGCGTGGTAGCCGAGGTCGGCTGTAATATACGCGTCCGCGCCAAGGCGCGCCGCCTCGTCGATATAGTCCCGGCCCGCGCCGCACAGCAGCGCCAGGACGGACACGGTGCGGGCAGGGTCGCCCGCGTAGCGGAGCGGGCCGCCGAGCCGGGCGCGCACGCTGTCCAGCAGCGCGGACAGGGGCACGGGCGCGATCCCGCCCATGCGGCCGTAAAAGACGTCCGGACGGTCCGGTTCCGCGCCGAAAACGCCCGTTACGGACGGAAGAAACTGCAAAGCGAACCGGTCGGCAAGGCCGCCGGGCGCGCTGTCGAGGTTGGTGTGCATGGAGATCACGCCGACGCCGCTGCGCACCAGCCGGTAGACCAGCCCGCCGGGACCGCCGGCAAGCACGGACCGCAGGGGCGTAAACAGCAGCGGGTGATGGCTTATGATACAGTCCGCGCCAAGGCGCGCGGCTTCGTCGGCGACGGCGTCCGTCACGTCCAGCGACACAAGCGCGCGGCGGACGGGTGCGGACGGGTCGCCCGCCTGCAGGCCGACATTGTCCCAGGACGCCGAATAGCGCCTGGGCCAGCAGGCAAACAGGGCCTGTTCCAGTTCAGATAAAGTCATGGTATTCCTCCTCGCAGGCGCGTATCAGGCTCTCCAGCGCCGCCCGCTCCTGCGCGGGTGCGCCGCCTCGGGCAAGGCCCGCGCGCTTTCTGTACAAAGACGCAAGCCGGGCGCGCACATGCGCGCGCACAAGCACGGGGTCCGCGTCCCCGCCGAACCGGCCGATTTCTATTTCCGCGGCGCTGTACGCCGCACCCTCGCGGGCCGCACCTTTGCAGGCCGCACCCTCGCGGGCCGCACCTTTGCAGGCCGCACCCCCGCGGGCCATACCCTTGCAGGCCGCACCCCCGCGGGATACATCAGCGAGAGGGGAAGCCGCGTCCGTGACGGCCGGGCGGTGTTCGCCCGGCGCGGGGCAGGCCTCGAGCACGGTGTAGATCCGGTCCGGTTCGGCCGCCAGCCGTTCGCACAAAATCGTATAGCCGCTGCCGCAGAGCCAGGCGCGAAGCTGCGGCGCCCGCGTCATGGGCTGGAGCAGAAGCTGCGTATAGGGGCGGATGGAAGCGCGCGCCAGGATTTCCGCAATGGTCTCCCCGCCGAGCCCCGCCACGATTACAGTGCCGCAGGCGGCGGCGACGGCGGGGGGGATGCCGTCGCACAGCAGAGTCTCGACCTTTCCGGACAGCCCGCAGGCCGCGATCGTCTCCTGCGCGCGCGCGAGCGGGCCGGGGTTGATATCGGTCGCGTATGCATGCGACACGCGGCCGCTCTGGACGAGCGCGCACGGCAAAAGGGCATGATCCGTGCCGATGTCGGCACAGACCACGCCCACGACCATATCGCATATCACAGCAAGTCTCGGCGTTAGCTTCGCCTGCCGAAAAGACATTACGCTTTCTCTTTCAAAAATGCGTTGATTTTCTCCAGAAGCTTGTCTGCATCCACGCCGTGGACGGCGCAGGCTTCCCCGACTGTTTCGCCGCGCGCGGCGCTGCAGCCCAGGCAGTGCATGCCGGCCTCAATGAAAAAGGGCGCGAGCTGATCGTCTATCTGCAAAACGTCGGCGATGATGGTGTCTTTTGTAATTGTCTGCATGGTTCATACCTCCCGTTTGTATTCTATACATGTATTATAGCCCAACCGCGCCGGATAATCAAGGGGACAGGCCATTTTTTGCGCGCGGGCGCAGGCGCAGGCAGAATGGATATCCTACCGCAAAATGAAATGCAAAATCGCGGCTGAATTTAGGA
>CAJLRT010000151.1 GCA_905209135.1 uncultured Eubacteriales bacterium | reverse complement strand
TACGAGATCACTGTGTGACTGGAGTTCAGACGTGTGCTCTTCCGATCTGGTCCTGTCACGGGCATGCCCCGCCCGCTCTTTCCGCGGCGCCTCTTGACTTTTTGCCCCGCATTGGCTAAACTATTGTCAGGGCGGTTTGCCGCGGTGGATAGCCGTGCTGCGCCGCCCTTTTTTATTGCGTTCCATTCAAAAAACGTCGGGAGAATGATCCATGGGAAAAATCAGATTCTTTGCCGCGCTCTGGGCCGCCAAGGCGGCGCGGCTGGCGATGCGCCTGCTCGGCCGCAACGCGACCTACCTGCCCGGCAGCATCGCGCTGAAGCTCTGCCCGCAGTTTTTGGGATATGTCCGGAAACCCGGCACCATCGTCGCCGTCACCGGCACCAACGGGAAGACGACAGTCTGCAATATGCTGGGAGATATTCTGCGGGACAATGGCTATACCCTGCTCGACAACCGCTACGGTTCCAACACCAACAGCGGCGTCGCATCGAGCCTTATTTCCGGCGTAACGGCGGGGAACAGGAGCCGGTTTGATTTCGCGGTCTTTGAAGTGGACGAGCGCAGCTCCCTGCTGATTTACAAATATGTCAGGCCGAACTTCCTGCTCGTCACCAACCTGTTCCGCGACTCGGTCAAGCGCAATGCGCACACCGAGTTTATCTCGGGCATACTGAACGATGCGATTCCGGATGACACCACCCTGCTCCTCAACGCCGACGACCTGATCAGCGGCCGGATCAAGCCGGGGAACCGGCGCGTCTATTTCGGGATCGACCCTCTTGCGGACGAGCCCCAGCAGCGCGGCAGCATTATACAGGACCTGCGCTCCTGTCCGGCCTGCGGCGCGCCGATCCAGTTCTCGTTCCAGCGCTATCACCACATCGGCCGCGTGCAGTGCCCCTGCGGCTTTACCTCCCCCGCGCCCGATTACGCAGTCAGCGCCGTCGCGTATGACGCGGCCCGGCTGACCGTCCGCTCCGGCGGCGGGGAGGAGCAGTATCATCTCGTCAACAACAGCATTTTCAATATCTACAATGAAGTCGCCGTCATCGCCCTGCTGCGCGTGCTCGGCATGGACCCGGCGCATATCCGCGCCTCCATGGAGAAAATCAAAATCACCGACACCCGCTATGTGGAGCAGTATGCGGGCGGGGTGAAACTCGTCGCCCATATCGCCAAGGGCCAGAACCCCATCGCCTGCTCCCGCGTCTTTGACTATGTGAGCCGCGAGCCCGGCCGCAAAATCGTCTTTATCATGATAGACGATATCTACGACAACCGGGACACCTCGGAAAACCTCACCTGGATCTATGAAACAGATTTTGAATTTTTGAACCGCGAGGGAATAGAGCATATCTATGTAGCCGGCCCGCGCTCGCAGGATTACAGGCTGCGCATGCTGCTTGCCGGCATTCCGGACGGGCGCATCACGGCTTTCCGCCATGAGAAAGACTTTGTGAAAGTAGCGGATCTCTCGGGCGCCGACAGCGTCTATATACTCTATGAGCTGTTTCAGTACGACCTCGCAATGAAGCTCAAGGACGAAACCGCCGCCGCGCTGGAGGCGCTCGCCGCGGCGGAGGACGGGGGGGAGCCGGCATGAAAATAGAAATATTATATCCCGAGCTTTGCAATCTGTTCGCCGATAACGCAAACGTCGCATACCTGCGGCGCTGCCTGCCGCAGGCGGAATTTGTGGAAACGTCGCGCGATGCTGTTCCGCTGTTCGTTTCCGGGCAGCCCGCGCTGATCTATCTCGGAGCCATGACGGAAAGCGCGCAGGAAAAGGTCATATGCGCCCTGCGCCCCTACCGGCAGCGGCTGGAGGAGCTGATTGAGGCCGGCGCAGCCGTGCTCGCGACCGGCAACAGCCTGGAGGTGTTCGGGCAGTATATCGAGAATGAGGACGGGTCCCGTATCGAAGGGCTGGGCCTGTTCCCGACGACGGCGCGCCGCCGCATGTTCAGGCGGTATAACGGGCTTGTCCTGGGCAGCTTCGAGGGTATGAAGATCGTCGGGTTCAAAAGCCAGTTCTCCGATTCGTCCGGCGACGTGTCCGCCTATCCGTTTATCGAGGTTGTCCGCGGCCGCGGACTGTACGAGGGCTGTCCGTACGAGGGGCTCAAGCGCAACAACTTCATGGGCACCTACCTGCTCGGCCCGTTTCTGGTGTTCAACCCGCCCTTTACGCAGTATCTGCTGCGCCTGATCGGCGCGGAAGAGCAGCCGCTTCCGTTCCAGGAGGTGGCGATGCGCGCCTATGAGCAGCGCGTCCGGGAATTTGAGGACCCGCGCCGCAAGGTCCATCTGTAATCATAGAAAGTTTAAAGCCCCTGCCAAAAGGCAGGGGCTTTATGTACCGCAGTATTATTACTTGAGAATGCTGATCTTTCCGATAAGCGGAAGAGTCTTGTACTGGCCCTGCGCCGCGGAGACGATGCCGAGAATGGAGAGGACGAGGAAGAAGATGTTCCCCAGCGCGAAAATCGTGCTGAAAATGCTGCCGAGCCACCAGTTGATCGCCATAAAAATCGCGGTCACAATCGCGACGGCAACCCAGTATATCACTTCGGATATCATGAGCACCAGCCCCTGGTTGGCGTGGAAGCGTGCGAATTTGGAATCTTTCGCGGCAAAAATCGGGATGAGCACGAGCAGCGAGAAATAGGACAGTATGGCGTAGCCCTTGTTGTTGTTAACGTCCATCTGCTCCGGGTTCACATACGGGTTCTGGTTCCACGTCTGTCCGCCTGCCGGCGCGGCCGCCTGCTGCGGCGGGGTCTGCTGCGCCGTATCCGGACCGCCCTGCGCCGCGGGCGCGCCGCAGATGGGGCAGAACCGCGTGGCGTCGTCGAGTTGCTTTCCACACTGAGTACAAAATGCCATCATCAATTCCTCCAAATTTAAATATTATTTATTCTTATTTCCGCCTGTTACAGAAATAGACAGAACAGCAGCGGCAAAAAGATAGCGGGAATGTAGTTCATCATTTTCAGTTTTGTAATGCCGAGCATATTCAGCGCAAGTCCGATAATCAGAATTGAGCCCACGCAGGACATTTCCAGAATCACCGTTTCGGTTAGAACAGGCGCGATCCAGCCTGCAAGCAGCGTAATGGAACCCTGAATCACAAGCACCGTCGCTGCGGAAAAAAGCACGCCGTAGCCGAGTGTGGACGCATATATGATGGAGCAGGTGAAGTCCAGAATGGACTTGAGAAACAAAGTGGAGTGGTCGCCGGAAATACCGCTTTCCAGCGAGCCGAGAATGGTCATCGCGCCGACGCAGAAAAGCAGGCTTGCGCTGACGAAGCCCTCCGTTACGGAAGTTTTGTCGTCCTCGCGCTTTTTGCATTTGCGTTCAATCCAGCCACCGAGCTTTTCCAGCCGCTCGTCCAGCCGCAGCAGTTCACCGATCACGGCGCCCACCGCGACGGAAAGGATTGCGATGATCTCGTTTTCCCCCTTCAGCGCGCCCTTGATGCCGATATACATGACGCACAGGCCGAGACCTTTCATAATTACCTGGCCGAACCGCTCTGGAAGCCCCTTACGGAAAAGCAGCCCGATGCAGGAGCCAACGAGAACCGCAGCCGTGTTGACAAGCGTACCCAACATTGCCGTTTTTGCACCTCAAAGGTTCGTGATTTGTTAACAGTATAACACATCTTTGCGTTCAAAGGGAATAGTATTTTTCTAATTTCACACTTTTTTATTTGACAAAGCGCTGCGGCATGAGTATAATATTGGAGTAAGACATGGAGACATAGCTCAGTCGGTTAGAGCGCTCGCTTCACATGCGAGAGGCCGTGGGTTCGAGTCCCTCTGTCTCTACCACGTCGGAGCAAGCTGCATATCGCTTGCTCCGACTTTTTTCAAAAGTCAGAGCGTGCTCATTCCGCTGCTCCTCCTTTTCCGCAAAAGGTCGCGTTCGCGTCGCC
>CAJLRT010000150.1 GCA_905209135.1 uncultured Eubacteriales bacterium | reverse complement strand
AGGATATTACCCTCCAGCATGTCCAGGGTTTTGACGTTAATGCCCATAATGTCCGCCATCTCCTTTTTGGACAGCAGGTGCGCCTGCCGCAGCAAACGGATGTTTTCACAAAAACAATAGAAGCCTTCCATGGGAGTCATAACGTCACTTCCCTGGCCTGTGAGCTGGCCAAGCTAATTTTAACAGCAATAAGCGTTATAACGTAAAATATTAATTATTTTCTATCAAATGGCGCATTTGTAACCATTATAATAGACATGACGTTGATAATCGACTTATATATGTAGATTATAGCCTCCATAATAAAATTAGTCAAGTGTTATGGAGGTGCGGAAAGTGATAGTATTTGATAAGCTGTGGCAGACAATGAAACAGCGCGGCGTTTCAACGTACAGACTCAGAAATACGTACGGCATGGATACCAACACGATCAAACGCCTGCGCACCAATCAGAATGTAACAACGGGAACATTAAACAAGTTGTGTCGTATTTTAGACTGCGGCCTGGAAGACATTGCACAGTATATAAAAAGTGAAGATGAGGATGAGTAGGGCTGATAAGGCCCCTTTTTTATTTTTGTCCGTTCAGCGCATAGGGGATATATGCGCCGTATCCCGCCGCCTGCATTTCTGAAAGCGGGACAAAGCGCAGTGCCGCGCTGTTGATGCAGTAGCGCAGTCCGCCCCGCTCCGGCGGCCCGTCGCTGAATACGTGCCCGAGGTGCGCGCCGCCCAGGCTGCTGTGCACCTCGGTGCGCCGCATAAAATGGCTCCGGTCCTCGCGTTCGGCGACGGCGGAATGCGATATGGGGCGCGTAAAGCTCGGCCATCCGCAGCCCGCGTCAAACTTGTCGCGCGATGCGAACAGCGGTTCGCCCGTCGTCACGTCCACATAAATCCCCGCTTCATAGTGGTCGTGGTATTCGTTTTGAAACGGCGGCTCGGTCGCGCCGTTCTGCGTCACGTCAAACTGCAGGGGCGTCAGCGACCGGCGCAGTTGCTCCCGGCTCTTTTTTTCATGCGTCATACGCTCGCATCTCCTTTGCACGCCGCATGTGCTGCGGCCCGATATGGCAGTAGCCCTGCGGGTTTTTCTCCAGGTACTTCTGGTGGTATTCTTCTGCGCGCACAGCCGTGCGCGCCGGTTCGCACGCAACCCGGACCGGCCTGTCGCAGCGCGCCTGCAGCTTTTGCAGCGAAGCTTCGATCACCGGCCTGTCCGCGTCGCTGAGATAGAATACGCCGGTGCGGTACTGGCTGCCTGCGTCTCCGCCCTGCCGGTTGAGGGACGTGGGGTCGATCACGGAATAGAACATTTCCAGCAGCTTCGGCAGCGGCAGCGCGCCGTCGTCGAAGATCACGCGCACGGCCTCGGCGTATCCGGTGCCGCCGCGGCACACGTCCGCATAGCTGGGCGCGTCGGTGTGTCCGTTCACATAGCAGCACTCCGTGCCGTGTACGCCCGGCAGCAGCGAGAGGAACATCTCCAGCCCCCAGAAGCATCCGCCCGCGAGATAAATTTCATGCCGCATAAAAAACCGCTCCTTTTCCATTTTAGTATGCCGGTTTTTCTGCCCCTTATCATCTCTGTTGTTGCACAATTGAAACATTTGCCGCAAAGGGCCTTTACAAGCGCAGCCGAATCCGCTATACTGCATGTAAAAAGCGATGGGAGGAAAGGCTATGACTTCCAGGGAGAAAGTGATGCGCGTTGCAAAGCGCTGCAATACGGGTGCAAACCCCTTCTGGACCGGGCACCCGAGCGACGGGGCGCTGGAACAGTACTATGCGTATCTGGGAATCGACAATACGGAGGCTCTGTTTCAGTTTTTGGACGACGACTGCCGTTTTCTGCGCGCGGAGGGCTGTTACCGCGGCCTGGGCGGGCGGCCCATGTTCGATTTTACGGGCGGAAAAAAGCGCGAATCGCTTTCCATGCCGGGCTGTTTCGCCGAAGCGACGCTCGACGACGTCCGCAGCTATCCCTGGCCCGACCCGGCCGATTTTGACTATACGGAGCTTCTGCGCGAAATCCGCGCGCACGGCGACAAGGCCGTGTTCTCGGGCAGTCTCGGCACCTTTTTCCACGACATGTGCGACTTTTTCGGCATGGAGGAGTACTTCATCCGCATGTACACCGACCCGCAGGTCGTCCACGCCGCCACCGACCGCCTGGTCGATTTCTATGTGGAGGCGAACGACCGGTTTTTCCGCGAGGCCGGCGACAGCTTCGACATATTCCTCATCGTAAACGACTTCGGCACCCAGCGCGACCTGTTCATGTCGCTTGAACAGTTCCGCACCTTTATCCTGCCCGGCTTCAAGCGCCTGATCGAGGTGGGGAAGAAGTACGGGAAAACCATTATGCTCCATTCCTGCGGTTCGATCTACCGCGTCATTCCGGACCTTATCGACGCCGGGGTCGATATTCTGCACCCCATCCAGGCGATGGCCGCCCATATGGACGCCGAGACCCTTGCGCGCGAATTCGGGCGCGATCTCGCCTTCTGCGGCGGGGTGGACACGCAGGACAAGCTCGTCAACTGGTCGCCCGCGCAGATCCGCGAGGAGGTGCTGCGCCTGCGCGACGTGTTCGGCGGCAACCTGATCGTCAGCGCAAGCCATGAGGAGATTCTGCCGAATATCCCCATCGAGAACATGATCGCCATGGCCCGCGCGGCCAAGGAATAGCGGGAAATGCTCCGCGCACCCTTGCGGCGCGCGGCCGACTGTGATAGAATCATAACATGAATCCCTTATCGGAGCATGCTATGCGCACGCGGCGCTCATGCTGCGCCGCACGCGGAATATACGGGCCGGCACACACCCTCTGCAAAGCTGGGTGTGCGCCTTTTTGCGCTTTTAATCGGGAGGTGCGCAGTGCGTGATTGAACTGAACCATATCTGTAAAACATTCCGCGTCCGTCGGCGCGGTGAGGGGATGAAAAGCGCGGTCAAAACCCTGTTTTCACGCGCGTACACGGAGGTGGAGGCCCTGCGCGACGTGTCGTTTTCCGTCGGCGCGGGCGAAATGGTCGGGTACATCGGCCCCAACGGCGCGGGCAAGAGCAGCACCATCAAGATCATGAGCGGGATTTTAACGCCGGACAGCGGCGAGTGCCGGATCGACGGCCTTGTCCCCTGGAAGTCGCGCAGGGAACATGTGCGGAAAATCGGGGTCGTGTTCGGCCAGCGCTCCCAGCTTTGGTGGGACGTGCCCGTGATCGATTCGTTCTCCCTGATCCGGGACATCTACGGCGTGCCGGAGTCCGACTACCGCCGCAGCCTTGCGGAGCTGACTGACCTGCTCGGCCTTGCCGAGCTTGTCAGAACGCCGGCGCGCCAGCTCAGCCTCGGCCAGCGGATGCGGTGTGAAATTGCCGCTTCTCTGCTGCACAGCCCTAAAGTGCTTTTTCTGGACGAACCGACCATCGGCCTCGACGCTGTCTCTAAGCTCGCCGTGCGCGATTTTATACGCCGCCTGAACCGCCAGCGGGGCACGACCGTCATCCTCACCACGCACGATATGCAGGATATAGAGGCGCTCGCCGAGCGGATCCTGCTCATCGGCCGCGGGCGCATTCTGCTCGACGGCTCGCTGCAGGAGCTGATGAAGCGGCGCGATTCCCGGCGGCGGATTGCCGTCGAATACGCGGGCGGCAGTTTTGAGGAGTGCCCCGGGCTTGTCCGGCTGGATTCGCCCGGCCCGGACGGCGCGTCCGTGCAGGGCCGCGCCGTGTTTGAGGTGGATACGGATGTGCTCTCGGTTTCGGACGCCATCGGACGCCTGAGCAGAAGCGCCGGGATTACCGACCTGTCGGTCGCGGGGCCGACGGCGGAGGAGATGGTCGTGTCCCTGTACCGCGAGTTCGGAATCTGAACGCGGCCCCCTTTGCCCGCCGCCCGCGCCGGCGCTTTTACCGCGTCCGCCCCGGCCTCCGCCCGCCCACC
>CAJLRT010000149.1 GCA_905209135.1 uncultured Eubacteriales bacterium | reverse complement strand
CTCCCGTGCGCCCGCGCGCACCAGGGAGCCGAGCACGCCGTTGACAAAGCCGGCGTCCTGTTCATCCCCGTACTCCTTGGCGAGCTCCACCGCCTCGTTGATGGAGACGCTGTCCGGAATGGCGGGCATGAATAATATTTCACAGACCGCCACGCGCAGCACGGCGCGGGCGACCCGCGAGATCCGCTCCAGCTTCCAGCCCTTCAGCCAGGGGCGGATCGCATCGTCTATCCGCTCGGACCGCTCCGTCAGCAGACGCAGGAGTTCCGACACGTACTCGTCGGCCTCCAGATCGCGCGCCTCGGCCGCCAGGGACAGCAGCTCGTCCGCCGGACGCGCGCTGTCAAACCCATATTCAAACGCAAGGCAAAACGCTTCTTTGCGCGCCGTTCTTCTGTCCATCGCTTCCTCCGCCGCAGCCGCGCCGCAGGACGGGGCCGCGTTTTATTTTTTATTTTAATTATTATACTATAAACATACAAAAAAATAAACCCCTCGCGCTGCCGCGAAGGGGATATTTTTATTCTGTTTACATTCCAGCCCGCCGAAAGAGCGGGCGCGCGGACGGTTGGGCGCGGGCCGGCTTATTCCGGCTTCTTTTTCGGGAACAGAATTCCGCTCACATGCACGTTTACGCTTTCCACTTTGAGCCCCGTCTGGCTCGTGACGGCGTCGAACACGGCTTTCTGCACATTTTCCGAAATCTGCTGGATCGGCCTGCCGTATTCCACCGAGATGTCCACGTCGATATTCAGCCTGCCCTCCGGCGACTCGACCCGGACGTTCTTGCCGAAGCCCTTCTTGGGCAGCAGGTCCTTCCAGTCGATATTCGGGTTTTTCACGCCGGCGGGGACGACGCCCTCCACATCGCCCGCCGCGATGGCGACGATGGCGGTGATGACCTCTTCGGATATCTGGACGTTGCAGGCATCTTCGCTGCTGAGGTATTTAGCCATAGTGCGTATACTCCTTTCCATGGCGCGCCCGGCGCTGCCGGCACGGGACGCCGCCGGATCTTGCAATTTCAAAACCGGTCGTCCGGTCTTGCTGTTATTATAACACAAAGGCGTGCGTTTATCAACCCATCCGCCGGCGCGGACATGCATATTTGTTCGGGCCGGCGCGCTATTTCGATTTGTGCGGGGTGACGCCGTACTTGTTCTTGTAAAGCTGGATGAAATAGGAGACGTTCTGGAAACCGGATTCCAGCGCGGCTTCCGTCACGTTGCTGCCCAGGTGCAGAAGGTGGCGGCTGTACTGCAGCTTTTTATCGATCAGGTACGACTTGAGCGGCACGCCCATATCCTGCTTGAACTTGCGCGAGAGATGTTCGGGGCTCACATGCAGCGCTTCCGAGACCTCCGTCAAAGAGGCGATGCACTTGAACTGCTGGTTGATGTACTGGATGGCCTTTGTCGTGATATCGTTCACCTTGCCGCCGGTGTTGGGCTGGATTTCCGCGTTGACGATCTGGTACACAAGCTCAAAGAGCTTCATGATATTCGCAAATGCGGAGATCACATTGTCGGACTCTCCGGAGCCGAGCAGCGGATCGACCGAGTTGACAATGGTGGTGAGCACATCCTTAAACGGGTCGGTCAGGCGGAGCAGGTTGGGATAGCGCCGGTGGTCCAGAAAGCTCAGCAGCGCCCGCCTGCTCCCGTCGTTGCCCTTGAACACCTGGTCGAAAATATCGTTGTCAAAATATACGACATAGCGCTCATAGAGCTGGCTGTGCCCCCAGTCCACGCAGTAGAGCTCGTTGGAATCCACCGTGAAAATATCCAGCACGTCCGCCTTGTAGTAGTGGTACGCGGTTGTATAGGTGACGTCGCCGGACAGGTGGATCATCAGGGACGACCAGCCGTCCACCTGCATTTTGGGTTCGGTCAGCAACGGGCTCATCGGATAGAAAACTTCGTGGGTGATTGCCATTTTCAACCCGATTCTGCACTGCCTTGAGATACCGAACTTTTCAGGAATATACATGCCAATCCCCTCCCATATCTGTTTTTTAATATTATAATCCGAAATCTTGTGTTTTTCAACTGAAAATTTACACTATTGGTTGTTTGAATTATATAAATATTGACTATGCGATGTTATAATGCAAATTACGTTAACATTATTATAACATTTTTTTAAGGAGGTTTGGAATGAACAGAAACGCATTGACAACCCTGCTTTCTACGCTGTGCGCGCTGGCACTGCTCTGCTCTGCGGCCGGCTGCCAGGGCCGGACGGAGCGGACGGCGCTCGCGCTGGACGGCGGCTGGCATGTGCGCGCCGCCGCCGCGGGAGAGGGAGAACGGCTCGGCTGGAGCCAGGGCTTTTCAGCGGACGGCGCGGCTCTGCCGGCGGACGCCGGCGGGGCGGACAGGCTCTGGTTCAGCAACGCATTTACAAGCGACCTTGCCGTTTCCCGCGGCGACCGCGTCGTGCTCACATTCAGCGACGCGCCGGCGGACATGCAGGTATGGCTCAACGGCAAAGAGGCCGGAACGCGGACGGGCGCGGGCAGCCTTGCGCTCGACGTGACCGGGCTGCTTGAAACCGGCGGCGAGAACCAGCTTGTCGTATGCACGGACGCCGGACAGGCCGCGGCAGGCGCCGTTGAAGCCGGCGCAAGCATCACGGTCCGCCCGCAGGTGATACTCTCGGACGCATACGCGCGCGCAGACTACGCCACCGGCGGCATGACCATTGTCCTCACTCTCGACAACGGCGCGGCAGAGACCAAGACGGTCTCCCTGCACGCCGCCGTATCCGCCCACGACACTGACAGCGTCATGACCCGCCAGGTGCTGGACGTAACGGCTGCGCCCGGCGTTTCGACCCATGAAATCCAGGTGTCGATTCCGGACTTCCTCGCCTGGTCGAACGCCAATCCCTATTTATACAAGGTAAACGTCCGCGCGCAGGCGCAGGACGCGGACCGCGCGGACACGGCGGATTTCTACACGGGCTACCGGCGCGTCGCACTCGACAGCGGCGGGTATTTTACGCTCAACGGACAGCGCATTCTGCTCAAGTGCGCGAACATATCGTCCCTGCAGAGCTATGGGGACAAGCTGTTTGAAATCCTCAACTACATCAAGACATGCGGCTTCAACGCCGTCCGCACGGCCGACGGCCCCGCCTCCGCCGCCCTGCTGGACTACTGCGACAAGCTCGGCCTGCTCGTATGCGAGAGCGGGTATGCGGCAGCGGACGCGACGGCGGCGCAGTACGCCGCGCTGGCCCGGCGCGACAGGGGGCACGCCAGCCTTGCCATGACGGCGCTGTTCCCCGATTTCAGCGATGCGGAGGGGCGGGCGGCAGGCCTGCTGGCGGCGTTCCGGCAGCAGGACCCGGATACGCTCGTCCTGTCGGACGGCGGCGCGTCCAACCCGGGCACGTCGGCGTTCAGCCCCGCGTTCACTGCGCTCGCCGTATCCGGCCTGGACGAGATTTCGGCGCTTGACGCGGGCGGGAACACGGCCCGCTTCGTCTACTCCTGCGGCGTTTCCGGGCTGACGGACCCCGTGTTCGGCGCGCAGGCGCTGGACGAATGGTATGAGGAAGCCGGAATCGACGCGCTGCTCCCAGACGCGCAGATTGCGGACAGAATCAGCGCGGTCCACATCCGTGAAGACGGGCTGCTGCTCGACCGGGCGCGGGCGGATGAACGCATAATCGGCATATGCCTGACGGCGGATTTCAGCGCCTATAAAACGGCGCTTACGGATATGGCCCACGACGCGTTCAACGACCTGCGCTGGTGCATTCTCACCGACCGGACCGAAGCCTATAACACCGACACGCTCGCGCTGAACGTATCCCTGTCGAACATCGGCGTGCTGACGGAGGGGACGTACACCGCACGGATTAAAATCAGCGGCGCGGACGGCGCGCTGTACAGCAGCGACACACCCTTTACCGTCGCGGCGGACGCGGACGGCTATGACATGCACATACCCGTGCTGCAGACGGCCGTTTCCCTGGCGGACTTCCCCGCGGGCCAGTACCGCATCACCGCCGAACTGACCGACGGCGCG
>CAJLRT010000148.1 GCA_905209135.1 uncultured Eubacteriales bacterium | reverse complement strand
GAGTTCAGACGTGTGCTCTTCCGATCTCCATGTAGGGCATGACCTCCGGCGCCTGCCCTTTGCGCACCGGCACGGGCGCGAAGCTCTCGTCCCTCCGGATGGTGGCGACCGCATAGTTGGCAAATCCGTAATCGAGCAGTTTCTTTGCCTGTTCATTGCGTATGGCAGAGGTTTCCGCGCCCATAATCACAGCAATCAACTGCATTTCCTCCCGCTTTGCCGTGGCGGAAATACAGAATTTCGCCTTGGAAGTGGAGCCGGTCTTGAGCCCGTTTGTGCCGCTGTAAAAGCGGACGAGCTTATTCGTGTTGTTCAGGCCGAACTGGCCGTCACGGATGCTGTCCATCCAGATCGTGGTATAGTTGAATATTTTCTCGTGTTTCATCAGCTCCCGGGACATGAGCGCTATGTCATACGCCGAAGTCAGGTTTGTGCCATCGTCGTCCAGCCCCGTGCAGTTGATAAAGGTTGTATTCGCCATACCAAGCTCCGCCGCCTTTTCGTTCATCATCACGACAAAGGCCTCTTCACTGCCCGCAATATACTCTGCAACAGCCGCCGTCGCATCGTTGCCGGAAGCCACGGCAATGGATTTGAGCAGATCGGAAACAGTGATCTGTTCCCCCTCTTTCAGGAACACCTGCGAGCCGCCCTTGCCCGCGGCGTTGGCGCTCACCTGCACGGTGTCCTCCTCGCTGATCCGGCCCGCGTCGATCGCCTCCATGGCGAGCAGCAGGCTCATGATCTTGGTCACGCTGGCGGGCGGCAGCGCCTCCTCCGCGTTTTCCGCATACAGCACCTTGCCCGTGGCCGCCTCCATCAAGACGCAGGATTTCGCCTCAATGGAAAGGGCCGCGTCCGCCGCAACCATATCGATCCTGCTTTCCACGTCCGTTGTATCCGCCATGTCGTCAAAAACCGGTTCGTCCGGCGTGTCCGCCGCTACGGGCACAAGCCCGACCAGCATGGCAATGGCGAGAATTGCCGCTATTATCTTTTTCACCTTGAGCGCCCCCTTCTGTGCTTGAGCGTACAGACCCCGTAAAGTTCTATACGGCTTATATATATTCGTACGCACACGGAAAAATGCAAGGGAAAATGCTGCCCGCGCAAGGCGCGGACGAGGGCGCGCCGCTTACAGCGGCAGCGCGGCGGGGCAATCTGTACGCAGCCCATACCCCGCCGCTTTGGAAACACAGCGGGGCCGGAGCGCCGCCGGCGCAGGCACAGGCGCAGGCAAAAAAAGAGCAGGCTTTCCGCCTGCCCTGTATTATGAAAAATAGCCGGTATAGAACGATTCGTCCCGCACCTTTCCGACAACGGATACGCTCACGTTCTCATGGTCGATCAGCTCGTTTGCGACGGCCTGCACATCGTCCGCCGTCACGGCGTCCACCTTTTTCACAATCTCATCCGAATTGCGCTCGCCGCCTCCGTATATCTCGCGCTTTGCCAGAAACTTCATGCGCGACGCGGTGTTTTCCAGGTCCATAATGATCCCCGCCTTAAGCTGTTCCTTTGCCCGGGCGATCT
Organism: uncultured Eubacteriales bacterium; assembly: GCA_905209135.1. GTDB lineage: Bacteria > Bacillota > Clostridia > Oscillospirales > UMGS1783 > UMGS1783. Next base: position 2,528 of record CAJLRT010000148.1, on the reverse strand, counting down.
CATCTTCGGTAAAACCGTCCTTTTTCACAGCGTCCAGCTCCCTGCGGATCAGCTCCAGGCATTCCTTTTCAGACTTGGGCGCCAGCGCCGTATAAATGCAGAAGATGCCGGCGTCGCGGTAGGAGGTGCCGTAGGACTGCACGGTGTAGGCCAGCCCCGCGTCCTCCCGAATCTTCCGGAACAGGCGGGAGGACATGCCCCCGCCCAGCAGGGACGAAAATATGGAAACTGCGTATTTGCGCGGGTCGAACATGTCAAAACCGCGGTAGCCGATGCAGATGTGGTTCTGTTCAATGTCCTTTTGGGTCAGGATTGTCGATTTCCGGTACTGCGTCTGCGGGCGCTCCGCAAGCGCAGCGCCCGGCGCGCGGGATGCGAACAGGTCTTCGCATACGCGGATAAACCGCTGCTCGTCCACCTTGCCGGAAACGGAAATAAAGATGCGCTTTCCCGTATAGAACTGGTCCGCATACTGCCGCAGCGTCTTGCTGCCGACGCCGGACACGGTCTGTTCCGTGCCCAGAATTTCACGTCCCAGCGCCTGGCCGGCCCAGACGTTCTCCGTGAGCTGGCCCATGACGAGATCCTCCGGGCTGTCCTCGTACATGGAGATTTCCTCCAGGATCACCTTTTTCTCCGTCTCGGTCTCGTCCGGGGCGTAAGCGGGGTTGAGCACCATATCCGCCAGCAGGTCCATTCCCTGCTCAATATGCGTATCCAGCGTTTTTGCATAGTAGCAGGTTACCTCTTTGGCCGTGAACGCGTTGACATAGCCGCCGATCATATCGAACTGCTGCGCAATCTGCTCCGAGGTGCGCGCCTGCGTGCCCTTAAACGCCATGTGCTCCGCGAAATGCGCAATGCCCTGGCTTGCGTCCGGGTCGGCCGCCGAGCCGCCGGCAACCCACACGCCGAACGTGGCGCTGCGCAGATAAGGCATAGATTCCGTCACAATGGTGACGCCGTTGTCCAACACTGCCTTCATTCGGTTTCCTTCCTTTAATCAAAGGGAGGGGGCAGTCCCTGTCCCCTCCCAATTTCTTATTGATTCTGCTCTTCTTTTTTGGCCAGTTCGTTCATGGCCGCTTTGCGGGACAAGTTTATTCTGCCCTGATCGTCGATTTCTATAACCTTGACCCAAACTTCATCTCCGATGTGGACGGCGTCCTCCACAGTGGGAATGCGCTTGTTGTCCAGCTGCGAGATGTGCACAAGCCCCTCCTTGCCGGGCGCGAATTCGACAAACGCGCCGAATTTCAGCAGGCGGGTGACCGTGCCCTTAAAGATCGCGCCGATTTCGGGGTCCTCCACAATGGCCTTGATGGTGGCCATGGCCTGGTCTCCGCCGGCCTTGTCGTAGGTGGCGATGAAGAGCCGGCCGTCGTCCTCAATGTCAATCTTGGTATTGGTGTCGGCCTGGATTTTCTGGATGACGGAACCGCCCTTGCCGATGACCTCGCGGATTTTCATCGGGTCGATGGTCATCATCAGCATCTTGGGCGCGTACGGAGAGAGTTCCGGCCGCGGCGCGTTGATGACGGGAAGCATAACGTCGTCCAGAATGGTGAAGCGGGCCTTCTCTGTTTTCTCCAGTGCGTCCGCAATGATCTCCGGAGTCAGTCCGTCGATCTTCAGGTCCATCTGGATGGCGGTAATACCGGCCTTGGTACCGGCGACCTTGAAGTCCATATCGCCGAAGAAGTCCTCCACACCCTGGATGTCAACCATGGTAATCCAGCGGTCGCCCTCGGTTACGAGCCCGCAGGAAATGCCGGCGACAGGCGCCTTGATGGGCACGCCGGCGTCCATCAGCGCGAGCGTGCTGCCGCAGATGGAGCCCTGGGAAGTCGAACCGTTGGAGGTGAGAACCTCGGAGACGAGCCGGATACTGTACGGGAACTCTTCCTCGCTGGGGATGACGGGCAGCAGGGCGCGTTCGCCCAGCGCGCCGTGGCCGATCTCACGGCGGCCGGCGCCTCTGGAGGGGCGGGCCTCGCCGACGGAATAGCTCGGCATGTTATAGTGGTGCATGTAGCGCTTGCTCTCGTCCTCGTCAATGCCGTCGAGAATCTGCGCGTCGCCGATCATGCCCAGCGTCGCAATGGTGAGCACCTGCGTCTGTCCGCGCGCGAACAGGCCGGAGCCGTGGGCGCGGGGCAGCAGGCCGACTTCGGCGTGCAGCGGGCGCAGGTCGTTGATACCTCTGCCGTCCACGCGGCGGCCCTCGTCGAGGATCCAGCGGCGGACAACGAATTTCTGCAGCTTGTACAGGCATTCGGAGAGCATTTCCTCACTCTCGGGATAGGTCTCTGCGAAGTGCTCGAATACGTCGTCGTACACGACCTTGAGCCGCTCTTCACGGATGTTCTTGTCGTCCGTGTCCAGGGCGTGGCGGATGCCGTCGACAGCGTATTCCTTGACCGCTTCATACATATCGGGATCGACCGTCTTTTCTTCATACGCGATCTTGTCGCGGCCGATCTCTTTCACAATAGATCGGAAGAGCGTCGTGTAGGGAAAGAGTGTAG
>CAJLRT010000147.1 GCA_905209135.1 uncultured Eubacteriales bacterium | reverse complement strand
CTCCAGGGTACGGCAGCTCGTTGTGCCAACTGCAATCACGCGCCCGCCCCGGGCTTTTGTATCACAGACAAGCGCGGCGGTTTCCTCCGGCAGAATATAGTGCTCCGTATGCATGTGATGATCTGTAATGTTTTCCACCTTGACAGGACGAAACGTGCCCAAACCAATGTGCAGCGTTACAAAGCCGACTCGAACGCCTTTGTCGCGAAGCGCAGACAACAGTTCCGGCGTAAAGTGCAGCCCGGCTGTCGGCGCTGCGGCAGAACCGTCGTGTTCCGCATATACTGTCTGGTAACGGTTTTTATCCGCAAGCTTTTCCGTGATATAAGGCGGAAGCGGCATCTGTCCCAGTTCATCCAGGACTTCAAAAATATGGCCCGCATAAGAGAGCTTAACCATGCGGTTTCCGCCTTCGAGCACGTCCAGAATCTCACAGCGGAGTCTGCCCTGACCAACGGATACCACCGCGCCCGGCCGCAGTTTTTTGCCGGGGCGGACCAGCGTTTCCCACACGTCGCCCCCGCGGTTTTCCAGCAACAGGATTTCAACCGCCGCGCCGGTATCCTCCTTTACGCCGAGCAGGCGGGCAGGAATTACCTTGGAATTGTTCAGAATCAGGCAGTCGCCCGGCTGCAAATATGCCCCGATTTCATGAAACCGGGTATCAACAATCCGGCCGTCGTTCATATGATATACTAGAAGACGCGACTGGTCACGCTGCGCCGCCGGCGTCTGCGCAATCAATTCCTTGGGAAGATCGTAGTAAAAATCGGATAATTTCATGTGTCACCTCAAATTTGGATTGACAAACGGAAGCTTTAATGCTATGATTATTTTAATAATTTTCTCTAGGAAAACTGAATATTGATAAATAGAGGCGCAATGTCAATGAGTAGTCCCGCGGAGGCTGTCGGTAACCGATGAACCGGGTGAAAGGTGCCATTGCCGAAGGGAGCGTGAGGACCGTCCCCCCGTCCCTGGTCATAACGGCGAACAGCGGTATGACTGTCATCCTTTCGGATGGAGGGCTATTATGATGATGTGATGCGTACGCTAGGTATGTATTATATACGATTGATAGCCGGTTTTCAACCGGTTTTTTTATATCACAAATGAGGAGAGGTTACATATGAAACAGTATAATGTGGGCATTATCGGCGCAAGCGGTATGGTTGGGCAGCGCTTTATTACAATATTAAAAGACCATCCATGGTTCAAAATCGGCGCGCTGGCCGCAAGCGCGCGTTCCGCCGGCAAGAGCTACGGCGAGGCGGTGGCGGGCCGTTGGATGATGCAGCAGCCGCTGCCCGATGAAATCGCGGCCATGCCGGTTCTGGATGCGAGCGCGGATGCAAAAAAAATTGCGGACAGTGTCGACTTTGTATTCTGCGCGGTGGATATGAAAAAAGACGAGGTTCGGGTTTTTGAAGAGATGTACGCCAAACTGGAATGCCCGGTCATGTCCAACAACAGCGCACACCGGTCCACGCCTGACGTTCCGATGATTGTGCCGGAAATCAACGACCACCACGCAGCCGTTATCGAGACGCAGCGAAAACGGCTGGGGACAAAGCGCGGATTTATCGCAGTTAAATCCAACTGCTCTATCCAGAGCTATGTCCCGGCGATTCATCCCCTGCTCGATCTCGGCGTATCCAAGGTGCTCGCCTGCACATATCAGGCGGTTTCCGGCGCAGGCAAGAATTTTGAAACATGGCCGGAGATGGTGGATAACGTAATCCCCTACATCGCAGGCGAAGAAGATAAATCCGACAATGAACCGCTGAAAATCTGGGGCAGCGTGGAAAACGGCGTCATCGTGCCCGCGTCCCGGCCGAATATCACGTCGCAGTGCATACGCGTTCCGGTCACGGACGGACATCTGGCCGCCGTATTCATGAGCCTGGACCAAAAAACTGACATGGACGAAATCCGCAGACGCTGGGCTGCGTATAAAGGGGCGGCGCAGAAGCTGAATCTGCCCAGCGCGCCCAAGCAGTTCCTGCACTATTTTGAGGAAAACGACAGGCCGCAGACCAGGCTCGACAGAGATCTGGAGGGCGGTATGGCCATATCCGTGGGACGGCTGCGTCCCGACAGCCAGTACGATTACAAGTTTGTGTGCCTTTCGCACAACACGCTGCGCGGCGCGGCCGGAGGCGGCGTGCTCATGGCGGAGCTGCTGTGCGCAAACGGCTACTTATAAGTGAGGAGATTTTATGAGCAAGACCCTTTTTACCGGTTCCGGTGTTGCAATTGTTACCCCTTTTACAAAGGACGGCTCTGTGAATATACCAAAGCTGAATGAACTGATCGATTTTCAGATTGACAACGGTACGGACGCAATTATCATCTGCGGGACCACCGGAGAATCGGCTACCCTTTCCGACGAGGAACATATTCAGGCCATCCGGGCGGCGGTTGCGCATACGGCGGGCCGTATCCCCGTGATTGCGGGCACTGGCAGCAACGATACAAACTACTGCATACATCTGTCCGAAGAGGCGCAGGAGCTGGGGGCGGACGGCCTTCTGCTTGTAACGCCTTATTACAACAAGACTACGCAGGCGGGCCTGATACGGCATTTCACCAGTGTTGCAGACCGCGTTTCCATCCCCATTGTGCTCTATAACGTCCCGTCACGCACCGGCATGAATATCGCCCCGGAGACGTATCTTGCACTCTCGAAGCATCCCAACATCGTCGCGGCCAAGGAAGCCTGCGGCGACTTTTCCAGGATTCTGCAAACCATGCATCTGTGCGGCGGCGACCTGGACGTATATTCCGGCAACGACGACCAGATCGTGCCGATCCTGTCCCTCGGCGGCAAGGGCGTGATTTCCGTGCTCGCCAATATCATGCCGCGGCAGACACATGAGATATGCTCTCTCTATGCCCAGGGCAAAACCGCAGAGAGCGCGGCCATGCAGATTGAGCTTGCCGACCTGATCGACAGCCTGTTTATTGAAGTGAATCCCATTCCCGTCAAGACGGCGATGAATTTGATGGGATTTGACGTGGGCGAACTCAGAATGCCGCTTGCGCCCATGGCGGAAAAGAATTTGGAGACGCTGAAAACGTCCATGCGCAGGCACGGACTGATCGGCTGACCTCCGCCCCCTTTCCTGTTTTGAAAGGATGAAACAAATGACAAAGCTGATAGTCGGCGGTATCGGCGGGCACATGGGCGGCGCAGTAGCCGCCCTGGCCCGGGAATATGGATTTGAAGTGACCGCCGGATTCGATATCAAAATTCAGTCGAGCGCGTTCCCCGTCTACGACGATCCGCTCTCCTGCTATGAGAAAGCCGACGTGATCATAGATTTTTCCAGCACAGACGCGCTGGACGGGATCCTTGGATACGCCCTGCGTACAAACACGCCGGCTGTGCTTGCCGTGACGGGATACAGCCCGGAGCAGCGCGCGCGCATCGAGCAGGCGGCCAAGTCGCTGCCGATATTTGCAAGCGCGAACATGTCGCTCGGTATCAATCTGCTGCTTTCGATTGTGAAAAAGTGCGCCGAGGTCCTGCAGGAGGACTTTGATATAGAAATTATCGAAAAGCACCACAACCGGAAACTGGACGCACCGAGCGGCACGGCGCTGATGCTGGCGCAGTCTATTTCCGAGGCAATGCCCGAAGCCCCCGCGTATGTGTACGGCCGGACTCCGGAAACCGGACGCCGCAACAAAAAAGAGATCGGCATACACGCCGTGCGCGGCGGCAACATAATCGGCGAGCATGAAATTCTGTTTGCCGGAGCGAACGAGACGCTCTCCCTCACCCACACCGTCGCCTCAAGAGAGGTATTCGCAGTCGGCGCACTGAAAGCTGCGCGGTATCTGCTGGGCAGAGAAAACGGACTGTACGATATGAACGACCTTGTAAACAAAGCCTGATATACGACAGAAAAGGGGTTATTGAGATGAATATGGTTTTTTCCGACATCGGTCTGACAACAGACGTGACGCTGATCAGCGTCGGCAATATGTCCGCAAGCACAAAGGATATTTACACGCTCTTTTGACGCTTCTACCGATAGATTCAAAGTTCCCGATGGAGGATTATATACGCCTTTG
>CAJLRT010000146.1 GCA_905209135.1 uncultured Eubacteriales bacterium | reverse complement strand
AAAACGTTGACTTGCGCTTTGAAATGGTGTAAAATATAAACGTAGAAATAAAAAATCCAGTCCCGCCCTGCGGGACAGATAATGAAAAATGTATAAGGAGGATTTGACAATGGAGTTGAAAGGTTCCAAAACCGAAGCCAATCTGGCTACCGCTTTTGCCGGTGAATCGCAGGCCCGCAATAAGTACACCTACTATGCGTCCCAGGCGAAAAAGGAAGGATATAATCAGATAGCCGCCATTTTTGAAGAGACGGCCGGCAACGAGAAAGAGCATGCGAAAATGTGGTTCAAGCTGCTGCACGGCGGCGTGCCGAACACGGTGCAGAACCTCAAGGACGCCGCGGCCGGCGAAAACTATGAGTGGACCGATATGTATTCCCAGTTCGCCAAAGAGGCGCGCGAAGAGGGCTTTGACGCCATCGCCAAGCTGTTTGAAGGCGTCGCCGCCATCGAAAAGGAGCATGAGGAGCGCTATCTCGCCCTGCTGAAAAACGTGGAAGAGGGCAAGGTGTTCAAGAAAGACGGAATCGTCATGTGGAAATGCGCCAACTGCGGCCATATCCATGTCGCCGCCGAAGCGCCCGCCGTCTGTCCTGTCTGCGCGCATCCGCAGTCCTATTTTGAACTGCGCGCCATGAACTATTGACGCGGAGGATCTGTTATGGCGAAATATGTCTGCGACGTCTGCGGCTATGAGTACGACGAACAGGCCGAGGGCACGCCGTTCGCGGCCCTGCCGGACGACTGGACCTGCCCCGTCTGCGGCGTAGGGAAAGATCAGTTCAGCCAGCAGTAAACTTACAAAAAACAGGATTTGTACGGGATATGCGCGCGCGCATATCCCGTTTTTCCGGCCGTGCGCGCTTGGGGCGGGTAAAAACATGTTCCAAGGCATTGACAAACCGCTCCCCGCAACTTATAATATTTCTATCAGGGATAGAATTCGGAGGAATGACGAATGAAAGCTATTAAAACGTTGGAAACCAAGAACCTTTGCCAGAGCGCGAAAACCGGCGGCTGCGGCGAATGCCAGACCTCTTGCCAGTCCGCTTGCAAGACAAGTTGCGGTATTGCCAACCAGCAGTGCGAAAAGTAATCACGATTTATAAAAATGCCGCCGGTAAGGCGGCATTTTTTGCGATGTATGGGAGAAAGCAGCTATGATTCATTGTTACAGGCTCGGCGGGCTGAATATTGTGCTCGATGTGTATTCGGGCTCCGTGCACGTTGTGGACGACGCCGTCTATGATATTATCGGCATGTACGAAACCAGTTCCCCGGAAGAGATCAAGGCCGCCGTTTTGGAAAAATACCGCGGCGCGCCGGACGTAACCGCGGAGGAGATCGACGCGTGCTTCGCGCAGATCGAGGCGCTTAAGGCGGAGGGAAAGCTCTTTGCGCCGGACAGCTTTGCCGATCTGGCGGGCAGCCTCAAGGAAACGAGCGCGGGCGTTGTGAAAGCGCTCTGCCTCCACATTGCGCACACCTGCAACCTCAACTGCGCGTATTGCTTTGCAAGCCAGGGGAAATACCGCGGCGAGCGCGCCCTGATGCCCTTTGAGGTGGGCCGGCAGGCGCTGGATTTTCTGGTCGCCCGCTCCGGTGACCGGCGGAATCTGGAGGTCGACTTTTTCGGCGGCGAACCGCTGATGAATTTCCAGGTGGTCAAGGACCTGGTCGCCTATGCGCGGAGCATAGAGCGGGACGCGGGCAAGAATTTCCGCTTTACGCTCACGACAAACGGCGTGCTGATCGACGACGACGTGATCGACTTTGCCAACCGCGAATGCAGCAATGTGGTGCTGAGCCTGGACGGGCGCAGGGAAGTGCACGACAGGTACCGTGTGGACTACGCGGGCGGGGGGAGCTGGGATACGGTCGTCCCCAAGTTCCAAAAGCTTGTGCAGGCGCGGGGCGGCCGGGACTACTATATGCGCGGCACGTTTACGCACGCCAACCCCGATTTTCTGAAGGATATAGAGACCATGCTGGAGCTGGGCTTTGACAAGCTCAGCATGGAGCCGGTCGTCGGCCCGGCGGACGACCCCTCCTCCCTCACGGACGAGGACCTGCCCGTCGTGCTCGAGCAGTATGAGAAGCTGGCGGAGCTCATGCGCCGGCGTATGCGGGAGGGCCGGCCGTTCACGTTTTACCACTATATGCTCGACCTCAAGGGCGGGCCCTGCATATACAAGCGCATCTCCGGCTGCGGTTCGGGGACGGAATACATGGCGGTAACGCCCTGGGGCGACCTGTACCCCTGCCACCAGTTCGTGGGCGAAGAGCAATTCCGGCTCGGCGACGTGTGGAAGGGCGTAACCAACCCCGAAGCGCAGGCGCAGTTCGCCGCCTGCAACGTCTACGCCCGGCCCGAATGCGCGGACTGCTGGGCAAAGCTCTACTGCTCCGGCGGCTGCGCCGCCAACGCGTATCATGCGACGGGCAGCGTGCGCGGCGTGTACGGCTACGGCTGCGAGCTGTTCCGCAAGCGCATGGAATGCGCGATCATGCTCGAAGCGGCAAAGGCGCTGGATGAGGAGGAAGCATGAACACCCCCATCTGTGATTTTGTGCAGCGCTATGTGAACGCGCAGGCGGTCCGCCTGCATATGCCCGGCCATAAGGGCCGCCGCTTTGTGGGTCCGGAGGCGCTGGATATTACGGAGATTCCCGGCGCGGACGCGCTCTACTGCGCGGACGGGATTATTGAAGAGAGCCAGAAAAACGCGGCGTCCCTGTTCGGCAGCGGGAAAACGCTGTATTCGTGCGAGGGCTCTTCCCTTGCCGTGCGCGCCATGCTGTATCTGGCCCTGCTCGCGCGCGGGGACGGCGGCAGCCGGCCGGTTGTGCTGGCGGGCAGAAACGCGCACAGGGTTTTTGTGAGCGCGGCGGCGCTGCTGGACTTCGATATAGAGTGGCTCTTCTCCGAAACGCCGGGCGGCCTGCTTTCGTGCGCCGTCTCCGCGGCGGGTTTGGAAGAAAAACTGCGGGCCATGCCCGAAAAGCCGGCCGCGGTATATCTCACAAGCCCGGACTATATCGGCAATATTCTGGATATCGCGCGCCTGTCGGCGGTCTGCCGCCGCTTCGGCGTGCCTTTGCTGGTCGACAACGCACACGGCGCGTATCTGCGGTTTCTGCCCGAGTCCATGCATCCGCTCGGCCTCGGCGCGGATATGTGCTGCGATTCGGCCCACAAAACGCTGCCGGCGCTCACCGGCGCCGCCTATCTGCATATTTCGGCGTCCGCGCCCGCCGTGTTTTCTCAAAATGCAATGCGGGCCATGGCGCTGTTCGCGTCCACAAGCCCGTCCTACCTGATTCTGCAGTCGCTCGACAGGACAAACGCGTATCTCGCGGCGGGATATCCGGACAGGCTGGACCGCTGTGCGCGCCGCCTTGCAGGGCTGAAGTCCGCCCTGCGGGATAAGGGGTTTGCGCTCTGGGGCGATGAGCCGCTGAAAATAACCGTTGCGCCAAAGGCCTGCGGGTATACGGGAACGGAGCTTGCGCAGTACCTGCGCGCCCGACGGATTGAGTGCGAGTTTGCGGACCCCGACTGCGCGGTATTCATGTTCACGCCGGAGCTTACCGGCGCGGAAATCGACTGCTTTGAGGCGGCCATGCTGTCGCTCGGCCGGCGCGCGCCCATACCGTCGGCGCCGCCTGTGCTGCGCAGGCCCGAGCGGGCGGCGACAGTGCGCCGCGCCGTGTTCGCCCCCTCCTGCGTCCTGCCCGCGGAACAGTGCCTGGGCCGGGTCCTCGCTTCGGAAAACATCGCCTGCCCGCCCGCAGTGCCTGTCGCCGTCGCCGGCGAACGGCTCGACGCGAGCGCGGTAGAGGCGCTACGCTACTATGGCGTTTCGGAATGCCGCGTGCTTGCGGAGTAATTCGCCGCGCCGTTTTGTTTTTTTTCTTATGGCCTGACAGGGCGCGCGGGCGCTTTGCAGGACACACAAAAAGAGCCGCCGCGCGGCTCTTTTTGTGTGCGCCGGTTTTTGCGTAAAAACGCCCGCGCCCGTGCCCTTGCCCGCGCCCGCGCCTGTGCCCGCGCCTGCGCCCGCGCCCGCGCCTGTGCCCGCG
>CAJLRT010000145.1 GCA_905209135.1 uncultured Eubacteriales bacterium | reverse complement strand
TGTGCCCGACGGCAGCTACGTCTACGGACTCAACCGTGACAGCGGCCAGCTCGCCGTGACCCGCGACAACGAGCAGATCGACGCGGAACTGTTTACGAAACTCTTCAAGATTATCATTTCTTCCCGCATTACGGATTTCGCCGAGAAACCGGCGGACGCCGAACCTGCCGTGCGCATTACTGTACGCTACAATGCCGAAAACCGGAAGAACGACACCATCGCGTTCTATCCGATCAGCGACAGGCTCTACTATATGGAACTCAACGGTACGGGAAGTTTCAGCGTCTCCTCCGTCTACATTGACAAGCTGCTTGAAAGCGTGAACAAACTCAACAGCGGCGAAGATTTCAGTGATACCTGGTAATAAATCAAAATGAGAGCGGTTAATCCGCTCTCATTTTTTTGCTGTGTAGATTTTCCGGCAGCCGCGCTCGGCGTTCTCTGCGCGGACGTTCCCCAATCCGGCATAGCGCAGCAGCTTTCGCAGAAAACGCCCGCTGTACAGGCGCTCATAGAGCGCGTCGGCGGAGCGCACATACGTCTCCCCGACCTTTTCAAACAGGTCCAGGTCCATGCGGCAAACGCCCAGGGCGGGGTCGTACGCGTTTTTCCAGACGCAGTAGCAGTTTCCCGCCTCGTATACATAGATATGATCGCCGTACTCCAGCCGGAACCGCTTTTCTGTGTTCACATCAAAGACGTATACGCCGCCGGCGCGCAGATGCCGGCGCACATTCCGGAAAACGCCCAGCACATCCTGCGGCGACAGAATATGGTTCACAACGTCCAGCGCGCTTACTGCGGCGTCAAACTCCTGTTCCATTTCAAAGCAGGCGGCGTCCGCCGCCTGGAAACGCTCCGGCGAAAGCCCTGCCGCCGCCGCTTTTTCCCGCGCCTCATTCACCATGCTTTCACTTACATCCAGCCCGTATACGTCATATCCGGCCTTGTGGAGCGCGATCGAGAGCAGCCCGGTGCCGCAGCCGACATCCAGCACCCGGCCCCCCGCGGGCACGCCGGCTGCCTGCAGCAGGCGCGCGTAGTCCGCATGCAGTTTTTGCAGATACCCAGGCTCAAAAAAGCTGTCGTAATACCGCGCCAACGTCGCATATCCAGCCATTTTTTATGCCTCGGTCCGGTCCAGCACCGTATTGTAGCCGTCGCTCCCGTACTGCAGGCAGCGGTTGACGCGGGATATGGTCGCGGTGCTCGCCCCCGTCTGTTTTACAATGTCTACATAGGACATACCGCGGCGCAGCAATTTGGCCACAGCCAGCCTCTGCGCAAGGGAACGGATCTCGTTCGCCGTGCAGAGGTCGTCGAACAGGTTGGCGCATTCATCCACGGTACGCAGCTTCAAAAATGCTTCAAATAGCTGCTGTGTCTCATTGTTCTTCAGCTTTTCATTCATTGCACATCACCTGGTTTGATTTTAGCACTTTAACACGAAAAAGTCAATACGTTACGCCCGATTCATTGGACATATCAGAAATACTTTGTTCTGTTGTCACCGGGCAAATCAGGCATAGCCGCTTCCGGCGACAGGGCTTCGCGCATAACCTCTTCCGGCGCTCGCCGCGCCCCCTCTGCGCCCTTCCCTCCATGCCGGGCCGTCTCTTGACATTGCTAGCGTTCTTTGATACACTGATGTCTGCCATGACCTCCGGCATCCGGTTTCTTTTTGTGCGCTTCCCTGCTGTACGCCCTGCCGGAATCTAAAACAATACGAATATAAGCTTCTTAGGCGTTTTGCCTTGGTTTTTTCATGAAATTCACAGGAGGCGGTGTGCCATGCAAAGGCGCTGCGTCATCATCAGCGCATACAACAATTCGACGATCCGCGCGTCCATTGCGCTCCGGGAGAACGATTTCATCCTGTGCGCCGACGGAGGATACGCCCTCGCCGTAAAGGAGGGGGTGAAACCCGATCTGCTGATCGGCGATTTTGATTCCATGGCCGCGCCTGCGTCTCCGGACTGCGAACTGATACGGCTGCCCGTCCATAAAGACGATACGGATACCATGGCCTGCGTTCGCTATGCGATCGGCCGGGGTTTTTCAGAAATTGCAATCGTAGGCGGCATGGGCGGCAGGTTTGACCATTCCATAGCCAGTATCCAGACGCTGGCCTACGCGCAAAGCCACGGCGCGGACGCCGTTCTGGCGGACGGCGACACCACCGTATTTTTCGTTGCGGACGCCGCCCGCACCGTAGCCCGCATACCGGGCCGCAAACTGTCCGTTTTTTCCTATACGGAAACCTGTACGGGCGTAACCCTGCGCGGAGTGGAGTATCCGCTCACAGACGCAGTGCTCACACAGAATTTCCCCATCGGGGTCAGCAATGAATTCACAGCGGATTTCGCCGAAATCTCCGTGCAGTCCGGGGTTCTTCTCATCGTGCTGTCCGCGGACAACTAGCGGCGCTTTTCCCCCCGCAAGCGCGGCCGCAGCGGCCTGCCCGCTATAGCTCTAAGAATCCATGTAACGATCATAAGCCCGGCGCTGTTTCTGCGGCATCTCCCGCTGCAAACAGCGCCGGGCCTATGTTTCCCCTGTCCTGGTTCCGTAAATCGAGAATACTGCTTGCACATCAAAATTTCATTTACTATAATAAATGTGCTACACAATCTGAATATTGCCTCCTTATCACGGGAAAATACTTTGGTAAAAAGTGTTTCCCTCTTTCTTCGTACCGTGATTGGGAGAAGATTGTGTAGCAGCAATGAGGGACCTCACTTTTTCAGTGCGCTCCTTCACGGGGCGCGCTTTTTTTGTATTATACCTTCCCGCGAAATATACAGAGACTATACTGAATATCCATTATAATTTTAAAAGGAGAAGAAAAATGAAATTTTACCAACTGCAGCCCAACGAAACAGTAATTTATCAATGCAATGCCTGTGGGGGAACGGAAGTGGTTCTGACGAATTTGAACCTTGTTCTTCTCAAGCGCACAAAGAAGCTATTATCACAAGATGAAATTACTGTAGATGTGTATCAGAAAGACGATATCAAAATATATAATTCGATTCCTCAAATAAAACAGAAAAATAGTTCCGTGGAAATTTATCTCACCAACACTGAAATCATGATTGACTTTGGGTCAAAAAGTGATGCGCATAAATTCACAAACGCCGCTATCGAATTATTAACTGGTAAAACAGCGGCTGTCAGAGGAGCCGAAAAGGTTAAAAATGCAGTCGCGTTAATAGACGACACGTTAGGCATTCATACCATGGATACAGTTAAAAATGTCTTGGAAAAAGGTGTTGTACATGGTCCCCTCGGACTCATCGGCAATAAGAACGGGAAAAACGGCATGATGGCTACACTTAATAATGTAGCCCAGAACCTTTTGGATTCCAATGGATCCGAGACGAACGGAGAAATGGAAACGCTGCGAAAATTAAAAGATTTATTAGACGCCGGAGTGATTACGCAGGATGAGTTTTAAACAAAAAAGCGAGAGCTTATTGCTAAAATCTAAAACTTCAAACTGATCCTCCATGGGACGTGCCCCGCCCCGCCGCCGCAAAGAGGCCCCATATCTGAGATATGGGGCCTCTTCGGCTCTGTGTTCTTTATGAAATAAACTGCAGTGATTCTCCCGTACCGACGCCCACGCATTCCTCCGCGCGTTCCGCAACCGTAACCGGAACGCTGAGCACCTCGGAAAGATAACGGTCGATTCCGTAAATCAAAGAACCGCCGCCCGTCATGACAACGCCGTTGAGAAAAATATCGCTCGCGAGTTCAGGCGGCGTATCCTCCAGCACGCGCCGCGCCGCGTCTGCAATCGCCGCGGCGCACTCCTGCACCGCCTCCCGCACTTCCTCGGAGGACAGGGTGATCTGCTTCGGCAGACCGGTCACCATGCACCGCCCCTTCACCTTGACCATCAGCTCCTTGGGCCGCGGCTTGACGCAGCCGATCTGTTTTTTAATCAGCTCCGCAGTTCGCTCGCCGATGAGCATGCTGTGCCTTTTTCGCACATAGCGCACAATGGCCTCGTCGAACCTGTCTCCGCCCATTTTGACCGATGTGGATACAACTACCCCGGAAAAGGAAGATCGGAAGAGCACACGTCTGAACTCCA
>CAJLRT010000144.1 GCA_905209135.1 uncultured Eubacteriales bacterium | reverse complement strand
GGGAAACGGTGTCTTTCCGCTTTGTTGCGCCGGAGGACCCCGTGAAAATCAGAATCGTAGCCAACGCGCTGCAGCCTGAACAGAACGTGTATGTGGACAACGTCATGCTGCGCGAGGTGGGCGCGGAACCGACTGCGCAGGAAGAGGAAGAAACGGTTGCGGACGAATCCGTCCCCACGATTCAGGCTGCCAACACCGCGCCGCTGGAAGGGCAGGAGAGCGCGGCCGGGCTGGGAATCTGGCTGTATATCATCATCGGCGCGGCTGTTGTGATCGCGGCGCTCGCCGTTGTACTGGTGGTCCGCAGCCGGAAAAAAACTTCTCCGGCGGATCGGAACACGGGGAATGAGGAGGAATAACCATGGCAAAGAGGATACTCGCATTGCTGTCTGTTCTAACTATGGTGTTCGGTCTGTGCGCCGGCTGCGGCACAGGCGGCGCCGGCGCGCTGAAGGTGCGCTATACGCTGAGCGATGAGGAAAAACTCACCAAGTTTTTCATGGACAGGGAGTACGCCCTGGACGCGGACAGCGCAAAAATCACCGAGGCCGAGCTGGAAAAGGCCGAGGCGTTTCTGGCGGAGCATGTGCTGGAAGCCGCGGAAAGCGGCGACAGCGCGTTTGACATCAAGATAGGCGATACCCAGTTTGCGCAGGACATCAAAAACTGGGATCTTGCGAGCGAGCAGACAGGGGACGACGAGACAAAGACCGACTATACCCTGACCTATACCAAGTCCGGCGAGCCCCTGACCGTCACCGTCTACGCAACGCTGTACAAGGCGTACCCCGTGATTGAGTGGACCATCTGGCTCACCAATACCGGCGATAAAAATTCGGCGCAGATTACCGACTTCAACGCCCTGGGCTATGTGTTCGGCGCAGAACAGGCGGACAGCCAGTTCAAGCTCACTACGTTTGAGGGCAGTCACGAGGCCAACGATTCGTTCAAGGCGGAAACGCTGGTTCTGGACAAGGATCAGAGCAAGCAGGTCAGCGGCACCGGCGGCAAATCCTCGGTCACCTGGTCGCCGTACATCAACCTCCAGTGGGCCAGTGAAAAGGCCGCATGGGGCAAAGAGGGCGTGTTCATTTCCAACGGCTGGTCCGGCCAGTGGACGACCATATCGTCCAACACCGGCAGCGGCGTGGAAGTAGTCGCCAAACAGGAGTATCTGGACACGTATCTGGCGCCCGGCGAGAGCATACGCTCGCCCCTGATTACCCTGCTTTTCTGGGAAAAGGACCTCATGCGCTCCCAGAACATATGGCGGGACTGGGTCTACAACGTAGCCATGCCCCAGCCCGACGGGGAGCCGATCCCCACCATGCTCCACGGCAATACTGCGCAGGATACTGCGCTTACCGTCACCGCCACCACGGAAAACCAGGTGGAGGCCATTCAGAAATGGATGGAGCTCGGCTTTGATATCGACGCCTGGCAGATGGACGCCGGCTGGTACGATATGGCCTACGGCTCCACGTCCTGGGTGGACACCGGGTCCTGGACGCCTTCGCAGGAGCGTTTCGGCGGCAGCCTGAAAACGGTGAGCGACGAGCTGCACAAGAACGACCTGGACTTCATTCTCTGGTACGAGCCGGAGCGGATGGTCACAGGCTCCGAATGGCAGGTAAAATTCAAGGATACCAATTATATCATCAACGAACCCGGCTGGCAGCTTTACAATCTCTCCGACGACGAGGCCACGGACTGGCTGATCGACTTCATGCTCGATTCCATCGAGAGCAACGGTGTCGATATCTACCGCCAGGACTGCAATATCAACAACCCCTCTCTCAAGGGCTACTGGGACAGACTGCAGGAAGACGGCCGGAAAGGCTATGTGGAAAACCGGTACATCATCAACTATCTGCGCTATTTCGACGCCATCCTCGAGGCCACCGGCACATTTATCGACTCCTGCGCTTCGGGCGGCAAACGGCTGGATCTCGAAACCACCAAGCGTGCGGTCGCCCTCTGGCGCGACGACAAGTGCTATGACGCGACGCTTACCCAGTGCCAGAGCTGGGGCATCAACTTCTTCATGCCCTATTCCGGCCAGGGCTCGCTGGATCAGAGTCCGGGAACCATGACCTATACCTTCCGTTCCAATATGATGGCGTATACCGGCCTGCCGTGGATGCTGTCCCTGATCAACGACGGCAATATCGATCAGCATAAGGCGCTAATCCAGGAGCATCGGGATTACAGCCATTATCTCACCCAGGAATACTATCCACTGACCGCCTTTTCCGAGGCGGAAACCGACTGGATGGCGTGGCAGTATAACGACGCGTCCGATTCCACGGGCATCGTGCAGGTGTTTAAGCGTACGGAAAGCACCCAGACGGAGGATACGTATTTCCTCTCCGGGCTGCAGGCCGATACCCTCTACCGCGTAGAGGATATCGACACCGGCGATTATGTGGAAATGACGGGCGAGCAGCTCATGTGCGGCGGTATCAAAATTACGCTGCAGGACGACTTTGCCGCGGCCATCTTCCACTACGCCCCCGCCGCGCAGTAAATTCACATCAAAAAACGGCAGACAAATGTCTGCCGTTTTTTTGTCGCTGCCGCAAACGCCGAAACGCCTGCGGCCTTTGTGTGCAAGAATATGCAAAGCCCTATTTCGCCGGGCTGTACTTGCCCGCAAATTCCGCTCTTGCCAGCTTTGTATGTTTTGCGACAAACGCGCTTTTGGCGGCGGTATATCCGTCGCGGTCATGCTCGTACCGCTCTTACAGATGTCGTTTGAGCTGTCCGTACTCCTCCGCCGCATCGGGGTGGGCAATCAGGTAATCCCTGAAATAGAACTCGCTGTAATCCCCCAAAGCTCTTACGTGTATGTGATACGTCTGCCCGTCAAACCCGTTCGGGCCATAGCCTTTGATATACAGGATGATATCGGCGGGGGGCGTGTTGACAATGTAACCGTTTTGCGCGAGGCGCTCGGTAATTTCGGACAAGCCGCTGTTTTCCCTGATTTCCAGCAGTATGTCAATCGTGGGTTTGGAAATCAGGTTTGACACGGCGGTGCTGCCGATATGGCTGATGCGCAGGACAAGTCCGCTGAAAACATCCAGTAAATAATCCCGTTCGCGCGCATAAAGCGCTTTGTATTCCGGATTGTATTCGCGGAGTATAATCGGGTAGAGCCTGCCCAGTCTCTCCGCTTCGCTCCGAGAGGTCACATCGCTGAAATCATGCCGCATAAAGACTCGTCCTTCCTCGCATTTTCTTGCGCCTGCATATTTTTCCCCGCCCGGAAGCGTAGAATGCTTAGATTCCCCCTTCACCCCGGGGAATCAAACTCATACGCATCGTTTTCTTTCGGCATACCAGTTTGGGTGGGTATATTCCCTTTTGCGGATATTATACCATAAAGGGAAGGAGAATTCCTCTTTTTTCACCCGGATTATGAGAGCAGGCCGGCCTTTCCGGCAACTGCACGGATCAGCGGTGCGTTGACGGGGAGTTTGCTTTTGCGGAACAGGTCAACAGGGACAGACAGGACAGTGCAATACGTCAATACTTGCCGGTTGGTCGCTCTTCTTCTCCACACTCCGATGGAGCCGTATTTTAAGATGAAGAAGAGGATTGTCTATGTTTTCCGTGTTGGCCTCCTCCCAGGCCTTGACCTTCACCGCCATGCCCCTGTCCCATGGCGTTTCCTGAACCATTGCCGTTTCCCGGCTGAGAAGTTTCTTCCTGCTTTTGCAGCTGAGCAAGATACTCTCGCAGCTGCCGCATAGTCATATTGTTCGCCTCCTCGGGGGAAAGTTCCGTGGTGTATTCGGAAATTTCCGCAAATACCTTATATTTCCCATAGGACAGCCCCAGAGAATGAGCTTCTTTTACTTCATCCGGGGTTACCCCGCAGCAGTAAGTATTTTCTTTCTGGGCAGTACACTGGCTGACATACTCTAAAATGGCTTCTCCCTGAATCTGATCAATCTCCACAACAGCTACAGAGAGCAATTCTTCCCGTGCCAGGCAGTCGGCAATGGTATCGCTTGCCATAATCTCTTCCACCGCTTCCTGGTAATCATGATACAGCACGTCTAACGTCTCTGCAAAAGTCACACCGTCCTCATTGAGGCCTT
>CAJLRT010000143.1 GCA_905209135.1 uncultured Eubacteriales bacterium | reverse complement strand
ATTGATACTGGCCGTGCATTTTGTCCGGGCAGACATCTTTTATGTATAACCAGTGAAAAGCAGGGACAAAAGGAGGTTTTATAGTGAAAAACAAAAAGAAAAAGCTCCTGATTTTACTTTTGTGAGGAAACCGGCGGCTTTGAGGTCGGCGCGGAAATTCGCATCCGCTTCCAGCAGCGCACGGGCGATCCCGTGGCGGATGGCGCCGGCCTGGCCGGATACGCCGCCGCCCTCGACGCGGCACACCACGTCGAACTTGCCGGTGGTCTTGGTCAGCTCCAGGGGCTGGCGCACAATCAGCTTCAGGGTGTCGAGGCCGAAGAACTCGTCGATATCCCTGTCGTTAATGGTGATGGCGCCGGTGCCGGGGTAGAGCCTGACGCGCGCAATCGACTGTTTGCGTCTGCCTGTACCGTAAAAAAACTCTCTTTTTGATTCGTACATGACTGCTCCCCCTTAATCCATTGCCCAAATTTCGGGCTTCTGCGCCTGGTTTTTGTGCTCCGCGCCCTTGTAGATAAACAGCCGCTTCATAGCGGAACGGCCGATCGAGTTTTTCGGGAGCATGCCCTTGACGGCGAGCTCAACGCCCTTGCAGGAGTTGTTCTGCATCAGAATGCGGTACTTCGTCTCCTTGAGGCCGCCGGGATAGCCGGTGTGACGGTAGTAGACCTTCTGCTCGAGCTTGTTGCCGGTCAGAACGATCTTATCCGAATTGAGTATAATAACGAAATCGCCGCAGTCGACGTGCGGTGTGTAATCCACCTTGTGCTTGCCCTTGAGCAGCGTAGCGGCTTCGGCGGCAACTCTGCCCATGACCTTGCCGGCGGCGTCGATCACATACCATTTGCGTTCCACTGTCTGTGGATTGGCCATATATGTGCCCATGATATCCTCCTAGAATTTCCGATTTTACAGCATCGGATCTTAATCAGCTTTGTCATTATACTGAATTGTGCGGAGCTTGTCAAGAGGTTGCAGGCCAGTTTTTTAATTTAAATCTATTTTTTTTGTATTATCTCTCATTTTCGCGCGTTATCTCACGCGTATGCGCTTGCCAAAAACGTTTTCAGCCTGTCCGCGCCGGTCCGCAAAAAAGCGGCGCAGGCTTTTGCCCGCGCCGTCAGGATGGCGGAATTCCGTTTAACCGCGCCTGTCCCGGGCGCAGACGCGCCGCATAAATAGCGCGGCGTGGTCCGGCCAGTCCGCGATATCCCGCAGTTCGGCGGCGTTTCCGGTTTCAATGGTGTCCTCCGTCACAAGCGCAAGTCCGTGCGGCCCGCGCGGGTAGACGTGCATTTCAAAGTCGACGTGATTGCGCTGCAGCGCGCCTGCGAACAGAAGCGTGTTTTCCACGGGAACCACCGCGTCCTCGGCGGTGGACCAGATAAAGGTCGGGGGCGTGTCGGCGCTAACCTGCTTTTCCAGGCTCACGAGCTCCGTCAGTTCGGCGTCGCCGTATTTTTTGCCGAGCAGATTGCGCATCGAGCCTGCGTGCGCGTATTCGCCCGCTGTAATCACGGGGTATGCGAGCGCAAGCCCCGCCGGGCGCATGTCGGCCGGCTCGAGCTGCGTCAGCTCCGAGAGGAACGGCCGGTTCCAGAAAACGCCGATGCTTGCGGCGAGGTGCCCGCCCGCGCTGTACCCGCTCACGAATATCTTGTCCGGGTCCACATTCCACTGCGCGGCGTGCTGCCGGATCAGGCGGATCGCCAGCGCTTCCTGTACAAGCGCGGCGGGGAATACGGCCGGCGCGGTCGAGTAGTGGAGCACCGCCGCGTGAAAACCGCGGGCGTTAAAGGCGCAGGCGATCGGCTCGGCTTCCCGCTGCACCACTTCGAGATAGCCGCCGCCCGGAATGACGAGTACGAGCGGCCAGGGCTCGGGGGCCGCCAAATGCGCCTGAGAACGGATATAGGTTACGAGTTTTGCCATTTCGCCAAGGGCGGTAATTTCAAACGTCTGGTAAATCATGTACACCCCTCCAAGATGCGGATTCATTCGCGGCGGCTATAAAGCTGGGCCGCCGCAGTTGCAGCGTTTCAGCCCAAGTATAAGCCGGAAGGGAGGCGGATGTCAAGAGCCGGATCAGAAACACGCGGCGGAAAACACCCGGCGCAATGTCCGCGCCCGGCTTCCGCCCGCCGCAATGGGGCGACGGCGCGTCCGCAGCCGTCTGCGCGCGGCTTCGGTCTCTGCCCGCAATTGGATGGCGGCATTTCTTTTACCTGTGTCCCGCCGCCTGCACCGAGCCGTCTGCGGCCGTCAGGAGCGCGCCGTTCTCAGCAGGGCTGATATCGTGCCCGGCATGGAGCGTCATACTCCGCCTAATCCGCCGCACCGCGCGGTTGCGCCGGGTTGATTTTAGATTAAAATCAACTAAATCATTTCTGCGCTTCCTGTCTGCTTTTATTTGTGATTCATATGGAATAATCCGGGAATTGCGCCGGGATGTCTTGACAACGGGGCGAGAAAGAGGTATAGTAAAGACAAGTTGATATTCATTCCGAACAAAGCAGGCGGCAAGACGCAGGCGCACGCTTGGCGTATGGAAGAGGTGCATAGATGAAAAATCCGGAGTCGGTCGATATATCCCTGGTGCGAAACATAAACAGCCGCGCCGTGCTGGACAGCATTTTCAACAGCGATATCACTTCAAGGACCATTTTGGCAAAGCAGCTGGGTATGAGCAAATCCTCCGTCTCCTCCAATCTTGCCGGACTCATTGAACGCGGAATCGTGCTGGAGATCGGGGAGGGGAAGTCCTCGGCCGTCGGCGGGCGCAAGCCGCAGCTTCTCACTTTCAACAAGAACCACAAGTACATTCTCGCCATAGACCTGAACATGACTTCGCCGCTGTTTGTGCTGGGCAACCTGCGGGGCGAGCAGCTCGGCGAGTTCAGCGTCCATATCGAAGAGGGGATCACGCAGGAGGCGTATCTGTCCATGATGGAAAACGCCGTCAACCTGCTGCTGGCTTCGCGCGGGATGAGCCCCGCCGAACTCGCCTATATCGCCATCGCCGCGCCCGGCGTATTCGACCAGAGCGGCAGGCTCTGTTCGCAGAATCCGAAGTACCGCGGCGTGAAGTGGAAAACGCTGGACCTGCACGCGTTCGTCAGGGAGCGCTTCGGCGTGGACGTGCTTGTGAAAAACGATATCAAGACGGCGGCGCTGGGCGAGTGGATCGGCAGCGCCAAGAAAACGGACAACATGCTGTATTTCAGCTGCGGCCAGGGCATCGGCACCGGACTGATTCTGGACGGGCGGCTGTACGAGGGCTCCCATTTCGCCGCGGGCGAAATTTATAACTACATTGACCAGGCGGGATTCGCCCGGGGCGAGACGATTGAAGACGCCATTTGCATCAAGGGCCTGCTTGCGCGGGTTCAAAGGGATATTGCCGCCGGCGAAAAGACGGCCCTGTCCAGAACGGGCGAGCTCGGGTTCGGCGACGTTGTGGATGCCTACCGCCAGGGGGACGCGTATACGCTGCGCGTCATCGACGAAATCGCCGGCGCGGTCGATATCATCATCGCCAACATCGTCAATTTGCTGGATATAGACTACGTAGTCCTCGGCGGGGAGTACCAGAATTTCACGCCCGCCATTATCCGGCGGTTCCAGCGCGACTTTGCGCGCATCTGCCGCAGGCCGCCCCAGATGCTGGACGGCGTGCTCCGGCAGTACGCGGGCGTGCAGGGGATTTTCTATATCGCGCGGGACGCGTATTTTGACAGCATCTGTCAGTGAATTTTGTTTCCACGCCGCGCGGCGGCATAAATACAGCAATCAATAAATAAGGAGATAGGACTATGACCAGAGAAGAATTCGCAAAAACCATCGACTATGCCATGCTGTGGCAGAACACCCCCCGCGACCTTTTGAAAAAGCGCTGTGAAAACGTCGTAAAGTATGGGTTTGCATGCATCTGCTGCTTCCCCAGCGACGTACAGCTCGCCCGTGAGATCATCGGCAACGAGGGCGGCGTCTGCGCCGTCGTCGGCTATCCGATGGGCATGAATACGACCAATGTCAAGGTATTTGAGGCGCTCGACGCGATTGACAACGGCGCGGACGAGATCGACGTCGTCATGAACATTTCCCGCTTTAAGGACGGCCAGTACGAATATGTGCTCGACGAGC
>CAJLRT010000142.1 GCA_905209135.1 uncultured Eubacteriales bacterium | reverse complement strand
GCCCTCTTCCTGACGGACGTACTGGGGAATGCGTATGTGGTTTTCGGCACAGTATGCCTTGATTTCATTGTAGGTGTGAAAGCGGTAGACGGCCGGGGGGGTGCGGAGGGGTTCGCCCTCGATTCGGATCTCGCCGCCGCCCACGCTGAACACGCGCAGTTTTCCGAGCGGCTCTCCGTTCCGGAGCGCATAGAAGTCCATCGTGTTCGGATGCGGCGCTTCGGTCGCCTCGTCAAATACAATTTCCGTTTTGGCGGGCAGGGTCATTTCCAGGACGCGGTCGGTGCCGTGGCCCCGGCCCGTCTTGGCGAGCGAGCCGTACAGGACGACCCGGAAGCCGTCGGCGGCCGGGTAGCGCTGGGCAAAGAGCCTGGCGGCGCGCTCCGGCGCGATGGTGTGCGAGCTGGACGGGCCGCGGCCCACGTTGTAAAGCTCACGCAGAGACTGCATTTGCTATGCCCCCTATGGTATGATGGTTTCAGGGTTCCCGGTTTGGCATGGGTTTATGTACTGCGGCGGATTTTCAGAACACGCCGAGGTGTTCCAGCAGAATTTTCAGCCCGATCAGGACCAGGATCGCGCCGCCGAACAGCTCGGCTTTTGACTGAAGCTTTGCGCCGAACACCGTGCCCAGCCAGAACCCGAGCAGCGTCAGCACAAAGGTGACGGATGCAATCAGCAGCACCGCCGGTACGATGGAGACCTGCAGAAAGGCGAAGGTGACGCCGACGGCGAGCGCGTCGATACTGGTGGCGAGGCTCAGCAGGGTCAGGGTTTGCACCCTGTAATCGTCCTTTTTCTGCTCCGTATCGTCCTCTTTCTTCCATGATTCCCATATCATTTTCCCGCCGATAAAGGCGAGCAGGACAAACGCGATCCAATGGTCGACGCTCTCGATAGAGGAGGCGAAGCTCCGGCCCAGATAATAGCCGATCAGCGGCATGGCCCCCTGAAAAAAGCCGAAAAACACGCCCAGCGTACACGCCCGCTTCAGCGGGTACGGCGGACGGCTGAGCCCCTTGCAGATTGAGACGGCGCAGGCGTCCATGGCCAGACCCACGGCGACCAGTACCAGCGAGAGCAGATTCATTGCGCTTCCTCCAGTGCAAACTGCAAAAAGCCTATCCGCACAGTATCCGCGTGCGGATAGGTCTTATTTTTTTCATACAGCCAGGCGGCGGCGGTGTGGCGGAGAAGCATGACGCGCCCGCGCCGGCGGCGCACCTGCCCGGATATGATTGAGTATACAGCATTTGCCGCGCAAATGCAAGTGATTTCGCGCAAGAATTGTCACGTTTTGCCGTGTTTTCTCATCTTGTTTTTGTACATGATTTTGTCTGCGCGCGCGACGATCTCGTCGATGGAGCCGGCGCTGCCTTTGTCAAATTCCGTGACGCCGTAGCTGATTGAAATCCGGTAGGGCTTGCAGCGCGCGGGGTCGGCGGTTTCCATATCCGCCTTTATTTTCCGCATGATTTTTTCCGCGTACTCCGTTTCGCACTGTAACAGCAGCAGGAATTCGTCGCCGCCCCAGCGGCACAGGAGATCGCCGCGGCGGATATTCTTGCGGATCACGCCCACGGCGTCTATGAGCAGTTCGTCGCCCGCGTCGTGTCCGTAGGCGTCGTTGACCGCCTTGAGTCCGTCCACGTCGATAAATACAAGGCTGAACGGTATGTCCGCAGTCAGGGCGATGGTGCGCGTTTCCGCCATGGCCTTGTAGCCCCACATGCGGTTGTAGGTGCCGGTCAGCGCGTCTACGGAGGCGAAGCGCTCAATCTGCCGCTCATACTCTTTCCGCTGGGAAATGTTCACCGCCGTCTCCATGTGGACGAGGCGGCCGTCGATCCACTCGATCATCGAGTCGCGCACATAGTACCACTGCTTATCGACGGTGTTCTGAAATTCCCAGCTATAATTTTCCATGACGACGTTGCCGTCCGCATCCAGCATCCTGCGAATCGGGCAGAAGCTGCAGGGGCCGGTCTGCCCCGCCTGCAGCACCTGCCAGCACTTTTTCCCCACAAGCGAAGAGCTGTCCGCGATGCCGCGGTCCGCCGTGAATTTTTTGTTGATAAACAGGATTTCGTGGGTCTTTATGTCGTTTACATAGATGACGCTGTTGATGTTGTCCGAAATGGTCTGCATGGTCTTCAGGCTGCTCTCTCTCTGCCGTTCGTAGTTCCGCCGAATGAGCAGGGAGGCGATGAGGTTTGCAATGCTGCGCAGGGAGGCGATTTCCTCGCCCGTCCAGGCGCGGCGCTTTTCACAGTCGTCGAACCCGACATAGCCGAGCGGCGTGCCGGCGATCGTCATGGGTACGATCGCGATGGCCTTTATATTCTGCGCCGCGAGAATTGCGGCGTCATTTTCCGGCAGTTCGCTGATATCGTCGGCCACATACAGGCCGCCGCGTATAATCCCGCTGTAATCGTAGTCCGACATTTTCAGCTCCTGCAGGTTCTGGATCATCGGCTCCACGCCCGGCGCGCACCATTCGTAGGTATTGCGCGTCGTATCCTCCTGAACCGGCTCGAATATATACACGCGGCTCACCTGGACCTGCGTCCCGGCAAAGGCGAGTATTTTACGTATCGCGTCGTCCACGTCCTGCGCGTGCGTCGCCAGGTACACGGCGGAGGAAAACACGTCGGTCCCCATGCCCGCGGCGGCGCGCCCCGCGCCTTCGTCGTCGAAAAGATAAAGGGCCAGGTACGGCTCGCCTTCCGAACGTATCATGTTCGCCGTGATGGTTACGGGCCGGTCTTCGCTCCCGCGCGCAGCGACGCTCGCCCGGTAGCCGGCGACGCAGCCCAGGTCCGCAAGCGCGGTAAAGAAGTTCTGCGCCATGCCCTCGTCCTCAAAGGCGAGCACATCCCGCAGACGGACGCCGCCGGAATCCCCGCCCTCGCTTGCAAACCCGCGCGGCAGAAGTATCCTTGCGCACACATTTGTATAAACGACCGGGTAATCGTCCCGGCACGCGCATACGATTACGGGAATTTGCAAATTGTTGTATATTTCCTTGAAATGATGGCCCATTAAAAAGTCCTCGTTTTCCTGAAAAAAACCTGTTTTGGTCAAATAAGTTCCCGGGCGGCCCAAGGGCGGTCCGGTTATTGCGACCAAAGAGACTAATTTGATTATATTATATCATTTTTATATAAATATGCAATATAATCGCGGGATAAAACCGGCAACGTGTAAAATAAACTAGGACTATATGTCCTTAGCGAAGAAAGTGCTTTCAGCCGTTTTTTTGTCGGCGGAGGTAAAAAAAGGCCGGGCCGGAGTTCCGGCCCGGCCTTCCGGGGATAGGCGGATCAATAGTCGAGTATCGCGCCGGCGGCGGCGAGGGAGGAGACGAGCTCGTCGGTGTTCACATGGACCGGCTCGGTGTTTCCGCGCAGGGCCAGTACGGCGGCTGTGCCCGCCGCTTCGCCCATGACGGAGGCGGTGAGCGCGACGCGGGTGGAAGCCGCGGCGAGCTGGTCTACGCTGTGGCAGCGGCCTGCGACCAGCAGGTTATCCACCTTTTTCGGGAGCAGGGAGCGGTAGGGAATCTGGTAGACGTAAATCGTCTCCAGTTCGCAGTCGTCCTCGCCGCCGTATTTGGTGGGGTTGTGGAAGTCGACGGGGTGGGCGCCCAGGCCGATGCAGTCCGCAAAGCGCTTGCGGTCGTACAGGTCCTGGATGGTGAGCACGTATTCGCCCAGCAGACGGCGGCTTTCACGGCAGCCGATGTGCGGACCGGCGTACAGCAGATAGCTGTCCCTGAACTCGGGCATGTAGGTTTTGAGGATATGCATGGCGTCCTGAATATCGCCGCGCGCTTCGTGTTCGGCGCGCGTCCAGTCGGCCGCGTCGGTCTGGTTGTAGGGGACGCGGGTCATGTTGAAGTTGATGACGCCGTGGTGCAGCCTGCCCACGCCCGGGCCGTAGAAGCGGCATTTCACGCCGTCGGCATGCGCTTTGGCGAAAGTGTCCACAATCTTCTTCTTCAGCGCGGCGTAGTCGTCGTATACCACGTTGCCGACGACGAACATCATGGTGCCGGCCTGCATGAAATCCGGCTTGATCTCAAATGGCGCGCCCGCCCATGCGGCGACGTCCGCGTCGCCCGTGCTTAAAAATGTTAAAAGAGCTTTTGGCAGAAAAAGAAAGAACTATAAAAATTCTTA
>CAJLRT010000141.1 GCA_905209135.1 uncultured Eubacteriales bacterium | reverse complement strand
TGGCCGCGTCCGCTGCGCTGCCTGGCGCTTTGCGCCTGTCCCTGCGCCGCGCCCCGCGTCCGCGCGCCCTGCGCCCGCCGGACCATGGCGCGCTGCGCTGTGAAATTGCTTTGACAATGCGCCCGTTTTGATGTATAATAGAAACAGATTTAATCATATACTCTACTGGCGGCTGGTTTCCGGCGGCCGGTCAGAGCGGATAGGAGGAATATCTGTGAAACTGGTACTGGCAATTGTGAACTCGGACGACAGCGCCGACGTAATGCGCGCGCTGACGAAAGAGGGGATACAGGTCACTAAGCTCGCGACGACGGGCGGTTTCCTCATGGCCGGGAATACGACGTTTATGATCGGCACCGAGGAGGAGAAGGTGGACGGAATTCTGGAAATCATCCGCAAGTACAGCCACAAGCGGACGCAGGCCATGCCGGCCTCGACCGCCTATTCGGCGGGCATGTACGCGTCTTATCCTGTGGAGCTCACCGTGGGCGGCGCGACAGTGCTGGTGCTCAATGTCGAGCGCTTTGAAAAGGTCTGAGTTTCCCTTATGCGAAAAGAGGAGATTTACGCGGGAGTAGGGCGCATGTTTGCATCGGGCCGCGTCCCTCATGCAATGCTCTTGATTTCGGATGAACTCGACGCAGCGAGGGATATCGCTGCGTCGATTGTTTGTAGGCGGAAAACCTTTCCCGCCTGCGGCGGCTGCCCGGCCTGTATAAAGTCGCGGCGGGGCGTGCATCCGGATGTGCGCACGCTGGAGGCGGAGAAGGGGACCATCAGCGTCGACCAGGTCCGCCGCCTGCGCGCCGACGCGTACGTCAAGCCAAACGACGGCGACGCCAAGGTCTTTATCATCCCCGAGGCGTCGCGGATGACGCCGCAGGCGCAGAACGCGTTGCTGAAGGTGCTGGAGCAGCCGCCCGACGGCGTGACGTTCCTGCTCTGCGACCGCCGCGCCGACGGCATACTGGAAACGCTGCGCTCCCGGATGGTCGCCTTTTCCCTTGCGGAGGGAGCCGCGCCGGACGGCGGCGGATTTGCGCGCAGCATTCCGCTTCTGGAGGCCGTCGTCCGCCGGCAGGCGCACGGGGTGTACGAAGCGGCGGCCGGGGCCTGCAAAACGCGCGACCAGGCGCTTTTGTTCTGGGAGTCGCTGCTGTCCGCCCTGCGGGACCTGATGCTCCTGCGCGAAGCGCCCGGCAGGGTCGCGGTGGATGCGCCCGCGCAGGCGCGGGACATTGCGCGCAGGATCGGCACCGGCGCGCTTGTGAAAATGTACGATCTGGCGCAGGCCGCGCTGATAAGCGTGGAAAATGCGGGCAATATAGGATTGGCGACCGCCGCCTTTGCGGCGGGGATACAGGAGGAGTTATTTTGACGGAAGTAATCGGCGTCCGGTTCAAGAGAGTCGGTAAGGTGTACTATTTCAACCCGGACAAGCTCGATATACCGGCGGGCGCGAACGTGATTGTGGAAACGGCCCGCGGCGTGGAAATGGGCGAGGTCGTACTCGCAAACCATATGGTGGAGGACGGCGCGGTCGTCCAGCCGCTTAAAAAGGTGATCCGCGTCGCGACGGACAAGGACCTTGCCACCGTGGAGCGCCACAGAAAAAAGGAGAAAGAGACCTTCGCAACCTGTGAAAAGGCGATTGCGGAGCACGGGCTCGATATGAAGCTCGTCGATGTGGAATACACCTTCGACGGCAACAAGATCCTGTTCTACTTCACGGCCGACGGCAGGGTCGATTTCCGCGAACTGGTCAAGGACCTCGCGTCGCGGTTCAAAACGCGCATAGAGCTTCGGCAGATCGGCGTGCGCGACGAAGCCAAGATGCAGGGCGGCCTGGGCGTGTGCGGCAAGGAGCTGTGCTGCACCCAGTTTTTGGGCGAGTTTGCGCCCGTTTCGATCAAGATGGCGAAGGAGCAGGGCCTTTCGCTCAACCCCACCAAGATATCCGGCACCTGCGGCCGTCTGATGTGCTGCCTGAAATTCGAGCAGGCGGCCTATGAGTCGCTGACAAAGATCACGCCCGGCGTGGGTGCGCTTGTGCAGACGCCCGAATACCGCGGCGTCGTCACCGAGGTCAGCCTCCTGCGCGGTATTATCAAAGTGCGCAAGGAGAACGATTCGGAAGCCCAGCCCAAGGCGTTCCAGCGCAAGGACGTGAAAATTCTGAAAAACGCCTCCGAGTACGCGCCGTCCTACGCCAACGATCTGGAAAAGGAGTGACGACGCCGGAGTGCGGCGGCCAGCGTAACGCGCAGGCGGGCGGGGGAGTGGACGTTTTATTCTCCGCAGACGCGGGCGCGTATGTGCGAGCGCCGGAAAAAACGCAGGTTTTTTAAGAAACGGACGCGTATATATTGTTTTTTTCGCATGGATATGCTAAAATTTAATCATAGAAATATAGGAGGGTGGTAACAATGGCATACATAATCAATGACGAGTGCATCAACTGCGGCAGCTGCGAGAGCGAATGCCCCGTAAGCGCGATCTCCGAAGGCGACGGCAAATATGTCATCGACGAAGGTACCTGCATCGATTGTGGCGCCTGCGCCGGCGTTTGCCCGGTATCCGCGCCGCAGCCGCAGTAATTGCGACGCCGTACACAAAATACGAGGGGGATTCCCTGCGCAGCAGGGAATCCCTTTTTCTTAAACCGGCGTGTCCTGCGCGCAGGGCCGCGCGGTATTGACAGAAACGGAGAAAAGCGTATATGTACGAAGGCGAAGAGATACACGATCTGCCCGCGCCCGGTTACAGGCTGATACAGGACCGCAGCCACTTCCGCTACGGTACGGACGCCGTCCTGCTCGCCGATTTCTGCCGTCCGGACAAAGACGCGCGGGCGGCGGACCTGGGCGCCGGCACGGGCGCGGTTTCCCTCCTGCTTCTGGCGCGGGAAAAAGCGGCGCGCGTCGACGCGGTCGAGCTGCAGCCGCGCCTGTGCGATATGATGCGGCGCAGCGCGCAGCTCAACGGCCTGTCCGGCCGCATGTCCGTGTATGAGGCGGACCTGCGCCGCCTGGCCGGAACCCTTGAAGCCGGGGCATACGGCTGCGTTGTCTGCAACCCGCCCTACCGCGCGGCGGGCACCGGCAGGGTAAGCCCCGACCCGGCCCGCCGCGTCGCCCTTTTTGAAACCGAATGCACCCTCCCGGAAGTGCTCGCGGCCGGCCTGCGCCTGCTGCGCAGCCGCGGGAGGATGTACCTGTGCCATCGGCCCGGCCGCCTGTGCGACCTTGCGGCGGCCGCGCGGGAGTACGGCGGAGAGCTCAAGCGCATCCAATTTGTGCACCCGTATGCGGACAGGCGTCCGTCCCTGCTGCTGGCTGAGCTCTGCAAGGATGGCAGGCCCGGCCTCGTATGCGAGCCGCCGCTCATCCTTTACGCGGCAAAGGGCGTGCAGACGGCGCAGCTTCGCCGCATTTACGGCTGATGAGCCGCGCTTTTCCCGGCGGGGATGACTGCGCGTCGGCCGGGCGTTTCAATTTTAAAACCGCCCGAAAAGTCGCATTTGCAAAAAATACTTGAAATAATTAAGAAAAAAAACTATAATATTCTATACGGGATACGCCCGGATTAGAGATTTTTTTTATCCTTTCGTGGTATAATACCATTAGAAATAGAAGACAGTCAAAAAAACAGCACCTTTCGGAGGTACGGAAATTGGACAAATTTGTGATCAAAGGCGGCAAACCTCTCAAGGGCGAAGTGACGATCAGCGGCGCAAAAAACGCGGCGCTGGCCATCATTCCTGCCTGTATTCTGGTGGAGGGCCCCTGTTGTATCGAGAATATTCCCAAGATTGACGACGTGTATCTGATCCTGGAGATTCTGGAGAAGATGGGCGCGAGCGTCACGCATATCAACGAGACGACCGTCTGCATCGACTGTACCACCATGACGGCGACGACGACGCCGAGCCATCTCGCCCGCAAGATGCGCGCTTCGTACTATACGCTCGGCGCGCTTCTCGGCAGGTTTTCCCGCGCGCAGGTCGATCTGCCCGGCGGGTGCAACTTCGGCAGCGTCCGCCCGATTGACCAGCATATCAAGGGCCTGGAGGCGCTCGGCGCGGCCATCCGCGTCGAATACGGCATGATTTACGCCAGCGCGCAGAAAATGCACAGCGCGGAAATCTATCTCGATATCGAATCCGTCGGCGCGACGATCAATATCATGCTCGCCGCCACCAAGGTGGAGGGCA
>CAJLRT010000140.1 GCA_905209135.1 uncultured Eubacteriales bacterium | reverse complement strand
TCGTCTACGCAATCACGTCCGCCGTCATCGCATTGTCCATGAGAAGGGCCAGGCCCAGACAGCTGATGACGGAATCCGGGCAGCCATAGAATACAAATCCGCGTCATTCCGCGCGCTGTGCGCGCGCAAAGGCGGGAAAACGAGTCCCTTGCGGCAAGCGGCGGCTGATAAAATCGGCCGCCGCCGCTTTACAAGGACCGCCGGCTGTGGTAAACTAAAGAGCAGAAAAAAAGAGGAGCTGTTGCTATGGTTACAGTACATAATACAGGCGCGTACCTGCTCGGCGGGAACGACTGGATTCCCGACGGCGCGGACGCCGCCGCCATCGTGCGGCAGAAGACCGGCAGCGAGCCGGACAGGGCCGCGGCGCGGCGGGCGACGATGGCCTACCGTATCCTGTCGGAGCACAACACCGCGCAGGATATGGACAAGCTGCGCATCCGGTTCGACGCGCTCGCTTCGCACGACATCACCTATGTCGGCATCATCCAGACGGCGCGCGCGAGCGGGCTTACGGAGTTTCCCATCCCCTACGTGCTCACCAACTGCCACAATTCCCTGTGCGCCGTGGGCGGCACCATCAATGAGGACGACCATATGTTCGGGCTCTCGGCCGCCCGCAAGTACGGCGGGATCTTCGTGCCCCCGCACCAGGCCGTAATCCACCAGTACATGCGCGAGCGCATGAGCGGCTGCGGGAAGATGATCCTCGGCTCGGACAGCCACACCCGCTACGGCGCGCTCGGCACCATGGCCGTCGGCGAGGGCGGCCCGGAGCTTGTCAAGCAGTTGCTGCGCCGCACCTATGACATCGACATGCCGGAAATCGTCTGCGTGCACCTGACGGGAAAACCGCAGCCCGGCGTCGGCCCGCAGGACGTGGCGCTGGCCCTGATCGGGGCGGTGTTCGAGAGCGGGTATGTAAAGAATAAGGTTCTGGAATTCGTGGGCGACGGCGTCGGCAGCCTGTCCGCCGACTACCGCATCGGCATCGATGTGATGACGACGGAGACGACCTGCCTCTCCTCAATCTGGCAGACCGACGAAACCATCCGCGGCTATTACGCCGTACACGGCCGCGAAGCGGACTATGCGCCCCTGTCTCCCGGCCCCGTCGCGTACTATGACGGGCTGGTCACCATTGACCTTGCCAAGGTCAAGCCCATGATCGCCATGCCCTTCCACCCGAGCCACGTCTACCCCATCGAGACGCTCAACGCCAACCTCGGCGACATCCTCGCAAAGGTGGAGGAGGAGGGCGCGCGCCAGCTCGGCGGCAAGGTCCGCTTCACCCTGCGCGACAAGGTGAAAGACGGGAAGCTTCTCGTCCAGCAGGGCGTGATCGCAGGCTGTGCCGGCGGCACGTTTGAAAACCTGTGCGACGCGGCCGATATTCTGGACGGCGCGCGCGTCGGCAGCGGCGAATTCGGGCTGAGCGTGTACCCGTCCAGCCAGCCGGTCAACCTTGAGCTGACCCGCAACGGCGTGATGGCCCGGCTCATGACGGCGGGCGCAACCATCCGCACCGCCTTCTGCGGCCCCTGCTTCGGCGCGGGCGACGTGCCGGCCAACAACGCGCTGAGCATACGCCATACCACCCGCAACTTCCCCAACCGCGAGGGCTCCAAGCCCGGCGACGGGCAGATCGCCGCCGTCGCGCTCATGGACGCGCGCAGCATTGCGGCGACCGCCGCCAGGGGCGGCGTGCTCACGCCGGCGACGGACCTGGATGTGCGCTATGAAAACCCGAAATACTACTTCGACCAGAGCGTCTACCAGGCGCGGGTGTACGACGGCTGCGGCCGTCCCGACCCGCAGGCCGAGCTGCAGTTCGGCCCCAACATCGCGGACTGGCCCGCCATGCAGCCGCTCGCGGACAACCTGCTGCTCTGCGTCGCCTCGCTCATCACCGACCCGGTGACGACGACCGACGAGCTGATCCCCTCCGGCGAGACTTCGAGCTACCGTTCCAACCCGCTCCGGCTCGCGCAGTTCACGCTCTCCCGCAAGGACCCGGCCTATGTCGGCAGGGCCAAAGCGGTGCAGGCGCTCGAACAGGCGCGCCTGGACGGCGCCGAGATCACGGACGACGCGCTGCTGGCCGCTTTTGCCGCGGCCAGGACCATCGACGGGAGCGCGACGCTGGCCAATACCGGCGTGGGCAGCGTGGTATACGCCGTGCGTCCGGGCGACGGCTCGGCGCGCGAACAGGCGGCCTCCTGCCAGAAAGTGCTGGGCACGTTTGCAAATATTGCAAAGGAGTACGCAACCAAGCGCTACCGCTCCAACCTGATCAATTGGGGCATGCTCCCCTTCCTGTGCGAGCAGACCCCCTTCGCCGTCGGCCAGTACCTGTTCGTGCCGGGCGTCCGCGCCGCGGTCGAGCAGGCGCAGGCGGAGATACAGGCCTATGCCATAGACGGCGGGCGCGTTACGCCTTTCACGCTGCGCCTTGCCGGTTTGACCGACGACGAGCGCAAGATCATCCTTGCCGGCTGTCTGATCAACTACTACCGGGACGGAAACTGAGTTAAATAACACAGGCGCAGGCGGCGGGGTTCCCGCCGCCTGCGCTTTTTGCGCGTCTGTACTCCGGCGGGCAGGCCCCGGAAAGCGGCGTTCTGCCCGCATGCGTGAAAAAGGCAAAAAACAGCCCGCCGCTTCGGCGGGCTGCAAACAGGCATGGCGCGGGCAGGGCGGAAAGGCGCGGCGGACGGCGTCAGGTTGTGCGCGGGCGCGTTCCCGCCTGTCCGCACTTTCCCGGTCTGCGATTTGCCGAACCCGCACCTGCCGGCCAGCGCTTGCCCGGGCCGCTTTGCAGGGGCTGCGGGTCAAGCCCGGGCGCAGGCCGCGTGCGCTTCCGCCGGCATGCCGCGGCTGTGCGGCTTCAGCCGGCAATGCGCCCGCCCCGTTCTATGTAGAATAGAGATACTCCCGGTACAGGGCCGGTTCGTCCGCTTCGGGCGCGCACAGGTGAAAGTCGCGCGGCAGGTATTCCTGCCGTATCCAGCGCCGCACCTGCTCACGCAGTTCGCGCTGGCAGAACAACCCGGCCCCGCCGTCCAGGAAACGCGCGGCGAGCCGGGTCAGCTCCAGCTCAAAGGCGTGGGCGGGATACCGTTTTCCCGCCTCCGTCGCGCCTGCCCTGCGCAGGCTCTCCGGCGCCCGCGCGGCATACTCCCGCACCGCGGCGCCCGCGCGGCTGCCGTACTCGTCCAGCAGCAGGCGGTACGCCTGCCGCATCACGGCGTTTGTCTGCCTCGCCGGCAGATACCGTTCCAGATACGAAGCGGCAAGGCTGAAATTGACGGCGTACGCCGCGGCAAGGGCGTTCATGCAGCCGATGTGCGCCGGCGGCGAGCAGACCGCGCTGTTCGCCAGCATTTGCGCGTGAATTTTCGCCTGCATGTACACAATCCGGCCGAGCGCGGCGGCGTCCATCGTCTCGGTGGCCCCGCGTGCGGCCGCAGCCGTCCGCCCGGCGGCGAATTCCCGCAGCCCGACGGCAAGCTCCGGACAGTGCGCAGGGTCCTCCAGCATCCGGCGGCGCATGCGCCGCCCGGCGCACAGCAGCGCCGCCCCGGCAAGGGCCAGCGCCGCGCCCAGGACGACGGAATACGCCCTGTACGGCGCGGCGGCAGGGAACAGCACCGCCGCTACGCCTGCGGAAAAAACAACGCCGCCGAGCAGGAATACACATAAGCCTTTGCGCTTTTCCATATGCCACCTCCGCTGTACTGTCACACACGCGTGGTTTTATATGCACATTATACCATATCATTCCTGCGGCCGCGCGCCATACTGGAAAACAGCTTATACCGTATACAACGAAAATGCCGGACGGGCTGCAGCCCGTCCGGCATTTCTCTTATTTCTTGTATGAATCAAAAATCTTCTGAACCATGCGCCCGCCGACACTTCCGGCTTCGCGCGCCGTAATATCCTTGGTCTGGTTCAGGTTGACGCCGAGTTCCCGGGCCGACTCCTGCTTGAGCTGCTCCAGGCGTTCTTTATACGTGTCCATGCCGAATACCTCCTTTATTGAAATATCCGGTCCTATTTTCTCCATTTCTGCGTTTTTTATGCAAAATGAAATGAAACGCCGTCCGCCGCCGCGCACAGGCATACGCCGTAGCCCGGCAGACAGCGGAACAGCCACAGCCGCGCGCGTTCGTCCGGACAGCGCAGCTCGTCCCCGCGCACTGCCGAAAAGCTGCGCAGAGCGCTGAGGTTCGCGCCAAGCCATTTGATA
>CAJLRT010000139.1 GCA_905209135.1 uncultured Eubacteriales bacterium | reverse complement strand
GTCGTAGCCAGAATAAACACGACGTAGGCCAGAGGCTCTTCCAGCGTTTTGAGCAACGCGTTGAAGGCGCTGCCCGTGATCATATGCACTTCGTCTACGATATATACTTTGTACTTTCCGACCGCCGGCGCGTACACGACCTCTTCGATCAGCCCGCGCACGTCCTCCACGCGGCTCTTGCTGGCCGCGTCGATCTCGACGATGTCGTACAGGCTGTCCTCTTCCGCCAGCTTGCAGTTGCGGCACTGGCCGCAGGGCTCCCCATCTTCCGGGGACAGGCAGTTGAGCGCCTTCGCCATGAGCTTTGCGCAGGTCGTTTTGCCCGTGCCGCGCGTGCCGGTAAAGAGATACGCATGGCCGATTTTGCCGGATTTCAGCTCGTTTTTCAAGGTCGATGTAATATGGTCCTGCCCGTAAACATCGGCAAACCGGCCGGGCCGCCATTTACGGTATAACGCCTGATATGCCAATGCTCCACCGCCTTTCAAAAAAAATAAAAAGAGACAGGGGACCTACTGCACCCGGAGTGAACTGCTTAATGCTGCTCGGTTCCCCGCCTGACATGGTTCACAGCCATCCGCCGCGTAGGACCTGTCTCTTTTTTATATTATACTATATTCCCGCCTGAAATTCAAGACCCATTGCGGCCTTTCAGGAGTTTTTCAGCAGCCCGATCACCGCCGCGGGGTCGTCCGCGCCGAATACCGCGCTGCCTGCCACCAGCACATCCGCGCCGGCTTTGACGATCTGCGCCGCGTTTTTCAGCCCGACGCCGCCGTCCACCTCAATCAGAAACGGACGCCCGTGCTGCTTCCTGTGCCTGTCAAGCCATTCTACTTTGCGGAGCATTTCCGGCATGAACGACTGGCCGCCGAACCCGGGCTCCACCGTCATGACCAGCGCCATGTCGACACGGTCCAGATAGGGCTCCAGCTCCTCCACCGGCGTCCCCGGACGCAGGGTTACACAGGGCTTTACGCCCGCGTCCCGGATCATTTCAATGCAGCCGTCCACATCACGGGTGCTCTCCACCTGGATGGTGACGATGTCGGCGCCCGCCTTGATAAACTCGTGGATATAGCGCTCCGGTTCGATGATCATGAGATGCACGTCGAACACCGCTTTGCTGTATGGGCGCAGGGAGCGGATCACGCAGGGGCCGAGGGTGATATTGGGCACGAACACGCCGTCCATCACGTCGATGTGCAGATACTCCGCGCCCGCCGCGACGACCATATCCGCGTCCCGCTGCAAATGCGCGAAATCCGCTGACAAAATAGATGGTGCAATAATGCTCATGGGGATTCCTCCTGGCTTTCACATGATATTTTTCGACACATACACTATAAACAAAGGGCCGCATGCACACGTCCGCCGTATATATGCGACGGCTTCATATATAGGAGAATGTTGTGCCGTATTCCGGCACAACATTCTGTGCAGCCTCCCGTGCGCTCAGTTCGTACCGTCCTGCTCGCCGCGGATGGTATTTCTTTTGATCTTGCCGCTGATCGTCTTGGGAAGCTCTGCGACAAAGTCGATAACGCGCGGATATTTGTAAGGCGCGGTTGTCTTTTTGACAAACTCCTGAATCTCCTTCTTCAGCGCATCCTCATCGCTGCCGCGGTACGCCTCGGAAAGGACGATCGTCGCCTTGACGACCTGGCCGCGCACGGGATCGGGCACGCCGGTCACGGCGCATTCCAGCACCGACGGATGCTCCATCAGCACGCTCTCAATCTCAAACGGGCCGATGCGGTAGCCGGAGCTCTTGATCACGTCGTCCTTGCGCGACACATAGTAGTAATACCCGTCCTCGTCGCGCCAGGCGAGGTCGTTGGTATGGTAAACGTCGTTATAGTAAACCGTCCGGGTCTTGTCCTCATCTTCAAAATAGCCTGCGAACAGGCCGACAGGCTTCGTCCTGTCGGTTCGGATGACGATTTCGCCGGTCACGCCGGGCGCGACGCTGTTGCCCTCGTCGTCCACAATGTCCACGTCGTACTGCGGCGACGGCTTGCCCATGGAGCCCTCGCGCGGCGCAGTGCCGACAAAGTTGCCCACCGTAAGGGTCGTCTCCGTCTGCCCGTATGCCTCCATCAGCTTAAGGCCGGTCGCGTTCAGAAACTTGTTGAAAACCTCCGGATTGATCGCCTCGCCCGCCGTTGTAACATACTCCAGCGAAGAGAAATCATACCGGGACAGGTCCTCCTGGATCAGGAAACGGAAGATGGTGGGCGGCGCGCACAGGGTAGTGATTCTGTACTTCTCGATCATGTGCAGCACGTCCGTCGGATGAAAGCGGTTGAAGTCGTACACGAACACGGCGGCCTCGCACAGGAACTGCCCGTACAGCTTGCCCCAGATGGACTTTGCCCAGCCGGTCTCGGCCAGCGTCAGGTGCAGTCCCGCGTCCGTTGTATTGACGTTGTGCCAATAGCGGGCCGTGACGATATGGCCGAGCGGGTAGGAATACGGCATCATGCACACCTTGGGATACCCGCTGGTACCCGAGGTGAAATACATGAGCATGACGTCGTCCTTTGTGTTTGCAAGCGCGCCTTCCGGCCGTGCAAATTCCGCAGGATAAGCCGTATATTCGCGGTCAAACGAGCGCCAGCCCTCCCGGTCGCCGTTGACGATGAGCTTGGCCGCCACGCCGCCGCAGTCCTGCTCGGCCGCGTCCACCGCATCGGCGATATCGCCCTCCGCCGTACATACGACGGCTTTGATATGCGCCTTTTCCAGGCGGTAGACGATATCCTTTTTCATAAGCTGGTTGGTCGCGGGCACGCCGACTGCGCCGAGCCTGTGCAGCGCCAGAATGACATACCAGAACTGGTAGTGCCTCTTCAGAATCAGCAATACCGCGTCGCCCTTTCCGACGCCGAGCGCGGCCAGATAGGCGGCTACGCGCTTGCTGTTGTCGGATAGGTCCCGGAAAGTGATGCGCTTTTCCACGCCCTCGTCGTTGACCCACTGGACGGCGCGCTTGTCCGGGCACTTTTCGGCTAGTACATCTATTACATCATAGGAAAAATTAAAATTATCAGGAACCTTAACAGTCAGTCTGTCGATCGTCCCGTCCGCATGGAAAGTTTCGTCGACAAAACGTTTATACAGCAGTTCGCTCATGGCTGGATCTCTCCTTATTGCATTGTTATTCCCCAATCACGATTGCCAAGAACTCACAGTCTTCCCCATCGATTGCGATCATGCCATGGCCGTGCGAGGAGTCGTAGTATACGCTGTCGTTGGCATGTAAAATCTCCGTATGGCTGTCAAGCTGCACCTTCAGGGTACCTTTGAGGACATAGTCGAACTCGTGTCCTGCGTGGGTGGAAAGGTGAATCGGCTTGGACTCTGACGCCGGATCGTATTTTGCAACCACTTGAAAGCACTCAGCGGGCTTGTTTTTCAGCCGATACCCCAGATGCTGATATTTGAACTCGGCCCGTCTTTCAATTGGCATGCCTTCACCGGCCCTGGTAATGGTGTAAAAGGAGAGTTTCGGCATTTCTCCGGTAATGAGCTCCGCAATGTCCACACCAAACTTTTTGGCGCACTTGTAGAGGAATGTAAAGGAAAAGTCGGACTCGCCGTTTTCGCAGGCGAGATATTCCTCTTCGGTGCAGTCGACCGTTTCGGCCATCTCACGCACGCTGAAACCGAGAATATCTCTCAGCTCCCGAATTCTGCGGGCGACCTGAACGATTTCATACTCCATCGTCAAAACCTCCTAGCTTTTTTATACAGGGGACCAACTGGTCCGGCCGTTCGATAATTGCGTCGGCTCCCGCCTGTTCCAGGACCGCTCTGTCCCGGTAACCCCAGCTACAGCCAATGCAGCGGATCTCGGCGTTGTGTGCGGTCTGGACGTCCACGTCGCTGTCCCCGATAAACAGGGTTTCGGACGGCGACACGCCCAGCGTCCGGCAGATGTGCAGCGCCATGGCGGGATCGGGCTTGAGCGGCTGCCCGTCCCTTGCGCCCAGAACATAGTCGAACTCTATGTCCGGCAGCAGATTGCGGCAGATATCCACCGTGCGCTCGTGAATTTTATTGGAAAAAACGGCAAGGCGGATTCCCATCCCGCTCAGCTCGCGCAGCGCTTCCTCTATGCCCTCGTAAGGATATGTAGCGTCCATATAGTGGACCGCATAGGTGGTCCGGAACGTCTCGCAGATATCCGGGAATATGTCCTCCCTGTCAAAATCGTCCGGGAGCAGCTTGCGCAGCGTCTGCTGAAACCCGCCGCTGACCGCGTCGCGGAACGCTTCGTCGGTGCAGGGAGGG